>JASFHE010000135.1:0-11881 GCA_050123415.1 Desulfobacteraceae bacterium
GGTCCGGCAATTACGAATTCAAATTCAAAATGAGCTGAGGGCCTCTGATTCCTCTGCCGACTCATATTTTTTCAAAGAACAAGAACATCACCGATTAGGTGCAAAAACCTAACCGGATATCACTGATAAAAAATATAATTTGAATTAAATTATTAATATGAGCCTCTTGCAAAATTCAATATAATTGTCATTCTGCGAAAAGCCATATTTCATAACTGCTTGAAATTATTAGGTCTAACTTTTCGTTGACATGATAATTTATGGTAATAAAGGAATTTTGCAAGAGCCTCAATATGAGTCAAGTTTTAAATTTTTAAGTTTAGGTTTAATTTTAAATTATCTAAATTATTTAATTATATATAATTAAATATAAATTTTATTATAAAAATATCTTGCTTTATTATTTTAGTTAAGTTAAACTTTCTTTATCAAAAAAAGGTCTGTAACATTACATGTCTGTTTCGTTCAGAAGAAACAGGCTTTTAAAGTGACATCCTTTTTATAGAAACTTGAAATTTAATTTGGAAGGAGGATGTCACCATGAGTAACGGTATTGTAAAATGGTTTAATGAGAGAAAAGGCTTCGGTTTTATCGAACAGGAAGATGGAACCGATGTATTTGTTCATCATTCGAGTATTGTGTCTGACGGGTTCAAGAGCCTGGAGGAAGGTGCTCGTGTAACATTTGATGTTGAAAAGGGACCGAAAGGTCTTTCAGCAATAAATGTAAAATCATTATAAGAACTCTGCATCTTTGATGATAAAGGGTGCTTCACAAAACATATGAGATGCCCTTTTATTTTATGACCGTCTCTCTTTCCCTATCGCAGTCACTCGATTTTCATACGTTTCCTCTTTCCGGGACATCCGAACATCTCCTTCAAGAATTGCACCTTCCTGCAGCGATAAAGTAGGAGTCTGAATATTTCCAAAAACCTTTCCTGATGGGTGTAAATCAATCCTGTGATCAGCAATGATATTGCCTCGTATCTCACCGCTGATAAATATATGGGAGATATGTATATCGGCATCGATCATTCCAAACTCACCTACAATTAAATTACCCTCAGCAGATTTTATTTCACCCTTAAAATGCCCATCTATTCTGACTGTTCCATTAAAATTCAGTTTTCCCTCGAACTCGGTATCCTTACCTAAAAAGGCGTTGATAGTTTGATCTTTCATTGTGGAAATCTCCAGTAACCTGAATGATTAAAACGCAAAATCTGATATCTATTAAAAGAAAGTTAAGTATATTATAGTTTGAGATGAAAAAATACCAAATTATGAAGTTTTAAGTGAAGAAGGGTACGCTGTAATGTTATCAGGTTTAATAGCACCAATCCTTTACAAAAAAACCCTCATCCGGATCAATAATCCGGACAAAGGCCTTCAATAAAATATAAAAAAGAAACTATTTCACAGCATCTTTCAAAGCTTTTCCGGCCACAAACTTTGGAACTTTCTTAGCCTTAATCTTGATCGTTTCGCCGGTCTGCGGGTTACGGCCTGTACGAGCCTTCATTTTGTTTACCTTAAAAGTCCCAAAACCAACCAGTGTAACAGTACCCTTCTTTTTAAGTGTTTTAGTGATAGAATCAAAAATACAATCCACCACTGCCTGAGCCTCTTTCTTTGTGCTTACAACCTTTGCCACTTCATTTATCAAATCGCCTTTATTCATGTTCTACCCTCCATGTAAAATTGTTAGTAAATCTGACGCGGAATCATTATTTATCGTTAAAATAAAGTGCAAACTGAAGGACAATACACTTTTTCTGGCCTGAATGATACTTAAATTTACCTTTTCTGTTTTATCTAAAAGCCTACAGCCTAAACTGCTTCCCTGGCCCCGCATTTTATCAGGGCGTAGCCTTGGCGACGACGGCAGCCTGCTTTTTTAATTGATCACTGAAAAGAGCAGTTTTTATGGATTTCTCCGTTCCTGGCAATTGAATTTTATAAATTTTCTTATCAATAAGAAAATTTATAAAATATTTCAAAATAAAAATAAATAATTTGTATTTAAAATTGTGTATCATACACATGATGTTGTGCATTTTTTTTATTTTTCTTCATAAAAACAGTATGAAACAACGTTCTTAATATGACCCCGAAAACATTCAAAATAATTGATACCAAAGGGTTTCAGCTATCATTGTCCCTGGCGGGAGTGCGGCAGAATCATTATGGCATGATGTTTGTAGTTAAGAAGAAAGCCTTCAGACTGGATTTAAAAGGAGAAGAACATGAACAAAAAAAAGACGGTAAAGATTGAAAACATTGTAATCGACAGAAGCATTTATCCCAGAAACAGCATCGATCACAAACGGGTCGCAATGTTTGAGGAAAACATGCGGGACGGCATTAAATTTGAGCCCATACATCTTCAGGAACATCCGGGTGAACCGGAGAAATACCGCATCCTGGATGGTGCACACCGGTATCAGGCTTATAAAGGAATTGGTGAAAAAGAAATTCTTGCACAAATAATAAAGCTCAATGGTACAAATCCTCTGTTGTATGCCGCAAAGCAGGCAATAGGCCCGAGGCCGCTTAGTGACGAAGAGGCAAGGGATGCTGCAAGAAGGGCATATCTGGATGATCCGAAGTTGAGTTCAACCGAAATAGGTAAAGGTGTAGGCCGTGCAAGAAGAACTGTTGATTTATATATTGCTGATTTAAGGGCCGCAGCACAGATGGACCTTGATCTCAAATTATATAGAATGCAAAAATTGGGTATACCGCAGGATAGGATAGCACATATTCTTTATTTCTTCTCCAGTCAGAATGATCTTGTTATTGATCCCATGGCCGGAGGCGGTGTGGTGCCCGACACATGCCTGGCATTCAACCGCCGCTGCTGGAGCTTTGATATGTCTGACAGACCGGATGAAAGGCCGGAGATTGAGCCTTATTTCTGGGACATAAAAAATCTCAAATGGCCTGTTACAGGAAAGATAAAGCCGGACCTTATCATCTTTGACCCGCTCTATTTCAGTAAAAAAGTTAAAGAGTACGAAGAAGAGAGTATAGCAGGCCTTTCAAGAAAAGAGTATCTGGATTTTCTTAAAAGGTTCTTCAGGCTGGCAGGTGAGAACATCAAAAAAGATACAAGACTTGTGATGATAAATGCAGACTGGAGGGATTTTCAGAGTACTCCTGCGATGAATGAAAGCAGAAAAAATTCCATAATGATAGATGATTACCTGCGTGCTTTTGAAAAAGGCGGATGGGAGATGACCCATTTCATACAGGCACCCATGTCGGCCGAGAGGTTTCAGGCCAACGTAGTGGCGGCAATGCAGAAGAAGAAAATACTTGGGGTTACAAGCAGGTATGTGATTGTGGCTAGAAAAGCAGGCTGAAGACTGTTAGACTGAAGGCTGAAGGAAAACCGCAAAACCTGACAGCCTTCGGCCTAAAATGCTTCGGACTGTTTTTTAAATTCCCCCTCCACGTTCTCCCTCCATTAACTAACGTTTGTGCCGAGTGTGCATTTTTGTTTTATTTCACATTCTACACGAAGGTCTTCCACGATTGAATTATTAAACAGCCCACTTTATGTTTTTAAGACAGCAATTCATTATACCCGAAAATGGCGAAAGTGGGGCGTACCCTAGTAATTTATCAATTAACAGTGAATTATAAACAGTTACTAATGGAAAGACTTTAATCCGCCAGAAGCGGACAAGATGCGGTAAATCACTATACCTAAAGAGATATAATAGATTAGATCTAAGACTTTTTTGTAATAAATGCAAGATTTATTACTAGCCGGATAGACTGTAGACTGAAGGCTGTTAGGGGCGTTGATTCAATATTCAAGATTCAAGCCCGGTTCACTCTGTTAAATGCTGCTTCGCAGCACGTTATGTGGATTTAACAGGGTAAAGATTTTTCCAGTTGGTTGAAATGACAAACAGAAGATAGAGGACAGGTTTCACTCCTCTTTTAACCCTTCTTTGTACCCTTTTTGAAATTCGGATTTAAATATGGAAAGACCCTCCCTGAGAAATTCCCAGGAGCTTTCAAGGTCGAATTTCAGGTCTTCCCAGGCATCATCACCGGTTTTCTGCATAGTGTCTATCCTTGCCAGAATATCGTCCCGTTTTGCCCTGAGTTCATCCAGTTTTTTATGATATTCTATTTTGGCATTGGGGCCTGCCTTATACTCCTTTGCCGCGAGTCTGTCTATCTCGGCATTCCATTCATCCAGCATGTCTTTCAGCTTTTGTATATATACATCTCTTCTTTCACTCATAGTGGTTCGCTCCTGTTCATTAATAAATAGTTCAATGCGCTATGGTTATTATTAAAGAGGATATGACCTGTAATTACAAGGATTATCTTCTTACCATGCATATCCCCTGGTCTTACCTCCGGTCTGACCATTGATTTCATTTGCAAAATCGATCCATACCTAATAACATCTGATTCCTATATTAATAGTATCCTCCCGGATTTCATCTTTACAAAGGAAATTCATTCGTCATCCTAATGAACTCCTGATCTCCTGCAGGAAATTAACTCAAGCTATATAATTGGACAACCGGATTAGCTGAATCCGTGGTGAAATACTCTCGTAAAAAGGAAAACCAAATGAACCTCAAAACATTGACTGGTATCGGACGCTTTAAAGATATTGTCATGATCCTCATGAAATATGGATTTGATGATCTGGTAGATCGTCTCGATATACCTGGTATCGGACTTTTCAGGAAGGTGCACAGGATGAATCATGATCTGGAGACCTTTGAGAGAATCCGCCGCGCCCTCGAGGAACTGGGACCGAGCTTTGTTAAATTCGGTCAGATTATGAGCCTCAGGCCTGATCTGCTTCCACACGCGCTGATTGATGAACTCAGCAAACTTCAGGATGATGTGGCCCCTGTTGAATTCTCCCTGATCAAAGAGATAGTCGAAAAAAACACAATGAAATCTTTACATGAGACCTTCTCCATTTTTGACCCGGAACCTCTTGCTGCGGCCTCCATCTCTCAGGTACACCGCGGTGTATTGAAACAGGACGGGCGTATCGCGGCAATAAAGGTGCAGCGTCCGGATATACGCTCGAATATCAGGACGGATCTGGATATCCTGGCCGCTATCGCCGACCAGCTTCATGAGCGGGTTGATTATCTGAAAACCTATGATCTGCCGAATCTTATCCGCGTAACCAGGCTGAACCTTCTTCGCGAACTCGATTTCAAGAGAGAGGCGCGCAATATGAAGATAGCGGCTTCCTATCTGGGAGAGCACCCGGAAACCCTTATACCGGAGGTATATGAGGAATACTGCACCGAGCATCTTCTGGTTATGGAATATATCCAGGGGACAAAACTTAAAGATTTAAAGTCTGAGGCCCTCGCCGATCCTGAAACAACTGCCGGGCAGGGTCTGAGGGCCGCAATAAAACAAATCCTCGATGACGGCTTTTTCCATGCTGATCCCCATCCGGGGAATATGCTGATTACACCGGATGAACGTATTTGCCTCGTTGACTGGGGTTTGACGGGCCGTCTTTCTAAAAGAGACCGCAACGAGCTCATTGACCTGATGAAATCGGTTGCAGACAGGGACAGCGAGGCCATGGTGCTTGCCATATTAAGGATCTGCAGGGCTGAAGGGGCAGTTGACCAGAGGAGCCTGGACAGAGATCTTCTCGATGTCCTGGACTCATATTACGCCATCCCGATAAAAGAAATGAATATCGGTCAATTACTGATGGCTATTGTCGAATTTCTGAGGAAATACAATTTGAGATTACATGCGGATCTCGTTATTATGATCAAGGCCCTTGTGACTGCGGAAGGTACAGCACGCCTTATATATCCTGATCTTGACGTCCTCTCTGAGGCAAAGGACTATATTTCCAGACTTGCACTGGAACGCTTCAGACCGGAGTCCCTGTTACGCGGACTGCGTTATAGCCTGTCCCGGTTTTTCAGTATGCAGAAAGAAATACCGGGACGCATACTGCAGTTTCTGGACAGGGCAAACAGGGGAGAGTTTACACTGGGTTTCAGGCACGAAAACCTCGGAGGTCTTATGAACACCCTTGAGAGCATCACAAATCGTCTGACCCTCGGCATCATTATCGCTGCCATGATTATCGGATCTTCAATGGTTATAACAACCGGGATCGGTCCCTTTTTATTCGGATTTCCTGTGCTGGGTCTCATCGGATACCTTGTTTCCGGGTTTCTCGGCCTGTGGTTAATCCTTACTATCATCCGGGGGCGAAAACATTAAAATGATAAAATCCCGGATGAATGTTCCCCAAATGACCATCCCATTGCAGGCGTTCATGTATATTTTCAAGAAATTCAATAAATCAGGTAATTAATACCCGGATATGTTATATTTAAAAATTCAATGGGATAAAACTAATTTAAAGAGTATCTTGCCAAATGAATAAAGATAAAAATCCGGATATAATATCCGAACAGGATATCGAGTCTCATAAAAATAGCAAAAATAGTCTTCAGGCCTTTCTGGATATTTTTAATAACATTCTGGGTTCGGTCCGTGAAGCCCTGGTCCTGCTTGATTCCGATTTAAAGGTTATAAAGGCCAATGATTCCTTTTACCGGACTTTTAAGGCTGCACAGAAGGAAACAGAGGGATCGTTAATCTTTGATCTTGGTAACCGGCAGTGGGATATTCCCCGTTTAAGAGAACTGCTTGAAGATATACTTCCTCATAATTCCACATTCAATGACTTTGAAGTGGAACACACATTTGAGGCCATCGGCCACAAGATAATGCACCTGAACGCCAGACGGATTTACAGAGAGTTTAACGGCTCCTCCTTGATCCTGCTTGCTATCGAAGATGTGACTGAGCGGGAATACTACAAAAGACATCTTGAAGATCTGGTTGAACAGAGAACAGCCGAAATTGAACAGGCAAAGGAAGAGGCGGTTAAGGATAAAAAAGATCTTGAAACCGCATTTTATGAAATAAAAAAACTGAAGGACCGTCTTGATGCTGAAAGGGAGTATCTGCAGGAAGAAATTAAACTGGAATACAACCATGAGAACATTATCGGCCGGAGTGACGGTCTTAATTACGTTCTCTATAAAATTGAACAGATCGCCCGGACCGATACAAATGTTCTTGTTCTTGGTGAGACCGGGACAGGAAAAGAGCTTGTAGCCCGTGCAATTCACGGGTTGAGCAGCCACAAAAAGCGGGCACTGGTGAAGGTTAACTGCGCAACGCTTCCTTCAAACCTTATCGAGAGCGAGCTGTTCGGGCACGAAAAAGGCGCCTTCACCGGTGCCAATTCCAGGCATTCAGGCAGGTTTGAGATTGCCAACGGAACCACTATCTTTCTGGATGAAATAGGTGAACTGCCTCTTGAACTTCAGCCCAAGCTGCTCAGGGTTATTCAGGAGGGAGAATTCGAAAGACTGGGCAGTTCCCGCACTATCAAAGTCAATGTCAGGATTATCGTGGCTACCAACCGCAATCTTGAAAAGGAGGTCAGTAAAGGCAGTTTCCGTGAAGATCTCTGGTATCGACTGAATGTCTTCCCCATCACCATGCCGCCCCTCAGGGACCGCCTTGACGACATCCCTCTGCTCGTAGACTTTTATGTGAAAAAGATATCCAAACGGATGGGAAAGCATATTGAAGTCATTCCGGCAAATGTGATGGATGCCCTTCAGAATTATGCCTGGCCCGGCAATATCCGGGAACTGGAAAATGTACTTGAGCGGGCAGTAATTAACTCTTCAGGACCCAAGCTGCATCTGGCGGATGAGCTGAAAAAGCCGTTAAAGGATTTATCCGATTCCAGGAAAACTCTTGAAGCGGTTGAGCGGGACCATATTCTGCAGGTCCTTGACCAGACTCAATGGAAGATCAGCGGTAAAAACGGGGCGGCCGAGTCGCTCGGGCTCAACCGAAGCACTTTGCGGGCAAGAATGAGAAAACTGGGCATCATCAAACCATAGAACATCCTGAAATTCTCTATATTATCAGTACCGCCCCGGCACTATCCTTTATATGGCCGTAATGAAATTATCTATATATAACGTAAAATCTTACCCCTGAAAGGCTTTACCAGGTATGCCGTGTCATCAGGTCTGCTCTGGCTGTGGGAATAACCCAGCTCAACCATCTGCCTGCTGAACTGCGCATGGTTTCCCCGTCCCGGGTCAACCAGGATCACTTCACAAGCCGGTTTTACGTGCTGATCGATAAATCCGGATAGAATTGCAGGATGATTTCTTTCATATAACAGGTCGCTTCCGATAATAAGATCAAACCTGCCAAGATCAACATTTTCATCTTCCCAGCCGGTTCGAATAAACGGAATAATCTTTCCGTGATTAAGTTTTGTATTTTCCATAAGGAAATTTCCGGCTTCAGGGTGATAATCAGTGGCGGTAATATCAGCAAGGCGGCTGTTTAACAGTAAACTGCTCAGGCCTATTCCGCAGCCTGCTTCAAGAATTCGTTTTCCGGAAATATTAAAATCACACATGAAATGTGCCAGTACCAGGCTCGAATCCCAGATGAGTCCAAAGAAGGGCCAGGTGGCTGAAGAAATTCCCAGTTTTTCAGCGGCGCCGTCAGCATCACAGTATTGCTGATTGTCCAGTAAGGTCCTCACATGAATATCCATGTTCTCAAACTCAATGGTCTGGTAGCTTACACGCAATGGTGGCAAGTGTTACCTCAAACTTATTCTACCGTTCACAAACAAGTGTTCTGAGCTTGTCGGAAAAAAGCACATCAATTTTTTTATAATCACTACTGTCGATTACCAGGCCCTTTCCAAAGGTGTCATGATCAATAATATCATCCTTTTTAAAGGTTCCGCTCATTTTGTAATGTAAAATTTTTTTCTCTTTTATTTTTGTTAATAACCGTTCAAGTTTTTTAGCAGTATCCATGGTCCTTTTTTTCTTTCAGGTGCTTTTGTCTTTTTTTTCATAATTTTCTCCTGATTTTAAAAGTTAATGTAAAAAACATTTGCCAGGAAAATTTTATTTCCCATGGAGTAAGAGAAGATTAAAGATATTGAAATCTCACCGGAAGAAATGGAAGTAATTACTTTTGAATGGCTAAAAACAGGTTGGTATGGGTCAGGGGCGCCTTCCTGTTATCCCTTTTTTGATTCCAGTTGTATAAAATTGGCAAATTATTAAATATTTAACATAATTATTTTTAATAATTTAATTATAACAGTTAATACAATAATAAAGTTAATTTTAGAATATTTTATAATTTAAGTCAAGTTTTATATTTTTTAAATAATTTTAAAATTTAAATAAACTAAAATATTTCATTAATCATTATTAAAAATAAAATATCTTGATTTATTATTTTAGGTAAGTTAATCTTTTTTTATCAAAAAAAAGGTCTGTAACATTACGTGTCTGTTTTCTTCAAAAGGAACAGGCTTTTAAAGTGACATCCTTTTTATAGGAATTTGAAATTTAATTTGAAAGGAGGATGTCATCATGAGTAATGGTATTGTAAAATGGTTTAATGACAGAAAAGGATTCGGTTTTATCGAACAGGAAGATGGAGCCGATGTATTTGTTCATCATTCGGGTATTGCATCTGACGGGTTCAAGAGCCTGGAAGAAGGTGCCCGGGTAACGTTTGATGTTGAAAATGGCCCGAAAGGTCTGACAGCAAAAAATGTAAAATCATTCTAAGATCTCTGCATCTTTAATGATAAAGAGTGTTTCATATATTATATGAAACACTCTTTTTTTTATCGGATGCATTCAAGTCTCCGGCCGGCTCTTTTAGTTTTTATTCAATCAAAAACCATCCCGGAAGGTTTTACATTTGTTTTACAAAGCATTCCCTTATTCTGTTGTATAATGCCGTTTATACAAACAAGTGAAGAATTTTTTCTATTAAACAACAAACAAGAAAGTGTATGGAGATTTTATGAAATTATTACTAACGTCTGTCTTTGGCCCATACGGGGTTGATGATGAGTATGGCGAAAAAGAAAACAAGATGGAGCTTTTTCACAACCAGGTAACAAGGGAACAGGGAATCTTTTCCTACAGGTTCAATCACGGAAGTCAGGGGCTCTATTTTTTGGCTGAAAATATTGATATGCCCACAGCAATACTGGATTTCCCGACCTTTAAGCGTTTTAAAAAGGAGCTGAAAAAGGGATATGACTACATCGGCATCAGTTTTATTATCCCCAATTTTAAAAAAGCAAAGGCCATGGCAGAGGCGATTCGTGAATTATCGCCCGGGACAAAGATTATTCTGGGGGGGCATGGAGTCAATATCCCTGACATCGATTCACTGATTGAATATGATCACCTGTGTAAGGGTGAAGGGGTCTATTTTTTACGAAAGCTTTTCGGTGAAAAGGTGGATAAACCCATCAAACACCCTCTCCAGTACAGTTCCTTTAACAGGCAGGTAATGGGCACGCCCTGGGCCTCTGACTCAGGGATACTTATTACAGGGGTGGGCTGTCCGAATAAATGCCGTTTCTGCGCCACGTCCCACTTCTTTGACGGTTATATCCCCTATCTTAAGACCGGAAAGGAGATTTTTAATGTCTGCTGCCAGTATGAAGATGAAATGAACATAACTGAATTCGGTGTACTGGATGAAAATTTTCTAAAGAGCAGGGAGCGTGCCCTGGAGCTGCTTGAACTGATGGAGAAACATAATCGCCAGTTTAATTTTGCGATCTTCAGCTCCGCGGAAACACTTAAGGAAATAGGAGATCTGGATATACTCGTACGCATGGGCATAACATTCATCTGGATCGGTGTTGAATCCAAAAATGATCTCTATGCAAAAAACAAGGGAACTGATTTCCCGGTACTTTTTTCCGAACTCAAGAAAAGGGGCATAAGTGTACTGGCATCACTGATATTGTTTACTGAGGATCATGATAAAAAAACCATATGGGAAGATGTGGAATTTGTGACCTCCCTAAAACCTGATTACCTGCAGTTTTCGCCCTTGGGCCCTATCCCGGGTACCCAGTTGTATGATGATTATGATAAACAGGATAAACTGATAAAAAGTATCCCCTATGCAGCCCAGCATGGTCAGCGAAAGATATGGTTTAATCATGACAACTTTAAAAGGGATGAGTCCGACTCTATGCTCAGGCTCGTCTTTGAGATAGATTACAGCAGGAACGGCGCATCAATGCTCCGTGCTGTTGAAACGACACTGATGGGATATCAGTACTGCAGAGAACACACGGATAAAAGGATTGTAAGCCGGGTGAAAAATTTTAAAACAAGGCTTGAGATGATGAGATATTTTCTGCCTGCATCCACCCTTTTTGTACAGAACAAGCAGAGTGAAATACTTCTGAAGGAAGTGAAAAAGTCATTCTGCTCCCTGTTCGGCAGACCGGGCATTGTTTCCAGGGCAGCGTCTATACTGGTTTTATACTTCAGCATAAAAGAGTATATACGATGCAGAATCTTCGGAGATCTCAGGGTGCCAAAGACATCATACATGCCATTGACAGGGGCCTTGAAACGAGAAGGTAAAAAGGTAGGGTCCACAGGCATCCTTAAGGATGCACTGAAGATCCCCTGTAAATTATCCAAGCCAACAGAGGTATAACAGGCTCCCCCTGGAAAACAGCCCCTCTCTTTACCGGAGGGGGGCACGTTTCTACTCCTGTCCGCCCAGGGTCCATATCTCGCGTCCGGTCTTCAGGATCTTCCTGTCGATCTTCGCATCATAAACACCCTCGGCCTCGGCAATTGAGAGCAGTTCATTTATGTCTTCGGGGCTTCCGTCGCAGTACCCGATAGGGCGGGGGTTATTGGGCTGGTTGAGTTGAACCTTTAACTCGCCGCGGTCCCAGCGTTTTTGTGTAGAATTGTCATATGGATGAATCATATGGCTG
>JASFHE010000136.1:0-11822 GCA_050123415.1 Desulfobacteraceae bacterium
ATCCAAAAACTAAAGTTTTTGTTCGGTAGCTGTCAGCACTCAGCGTTCAGCTTTTAGCAAAAAGCTTTTAAAATAAAGACTTAGCTGACGGCTGATAGCTGAACGCTGAAAGCTCCATCCAGAAATTGGCTCTTTCTGGATGGCCACTACCTAATAACATGATAACGTCTCCCTTCACAAGATCGATTTATGAAAAGGATAAAGGGCGGCGATGCAGCATTTAATAGGGGATTGCTTATGAGAGTAAAAAAGAATATTATTAAAACAAAACAATTAAAGGATTACAGGAGGAATCATGAAGTTTATAATGATATATTCTTTATTTTACCTAATTCTTTTGAGCGGATGCTCCACTCTTTCCAATATTGGTACTTCTAAGCTCCATGTTGCAGTTGATTCATTAACAACATCAAACGCAACATTAAAAAAGCATTATTTTTTACTGCCGGGGAATGTGGGTGTAACAGAAGCAGATCTGCAATTTCAGGAATATGCAGGATATCTGAAACGTGTTCTTGAGGAGAAAGGATACATCTATACAGGTTCAGAAGAGGACGCTGATCTGGTCATTTATCTTTCTTATGGCATAGGCGATCCTGAGGTATATCAATATGCCTACAGTGAACCGGACTGGGGTTATACAGGGTATTTATATCCAAGGACGCATGTTGTTACCGAAACCACGGATAGCGGCGAGAAAAAATACAGGAGCTATACTACATATGTACCGATGTACGGCATCACAGGGTACAATACTTATATAGGTTCAAGAACTGCATATAATCGTTTTGCTGTAATAGCTGCATATGACCATGAAGCGTTTAAAAAAGAGAAAAAGGAAGTTCAGTTATGGAAAACCACTATCACAAGTAGCGGAACAAGTGACGATCTAAGGCGGATTTTTCCTGTACTAATGGCCGCGTCCATTCCATACCTGGCAACAGATACAGGTCATAAAGTATATGTGCGTCTGTCTGAGACAGATAATGCTGTGATAAAGGTAAAAGGTATACCTGCCGAAAAGAAATAGAGGGAGAACTTGTAGTAATTTTAAAAGACTAAAAAACAAAAAAGCTTTTCTCTGCGGGCTCCAGCGACCAGAGGTAGCGGGCAAGAGGTTCACCCTGTTAAATGCTGCTTCGCAGCCCTCTATGCGGATTTAACAGTGTAAAAGTGGTCAGCAATAAAATCTGCCAGCTTTTCAGGATTATCAAGATCAAAGACAGGAACAGTAGATTCAAGTTCTGTGTCTGATGCGATTGCTATCAGGTCGGGGTCATCAAGGAAACCGGGTTTTTCATGGACTGCTGACCTGAAAATTTCTACTTTCGGCCACTTCTCCTTTTTAAATCCTTCCACCACCACAATATCCATGTCGGACATATAATATAAAAGCTCGTCCAAAACCGGCTCATGATTGATCGTCATTATCATGCCCACACTATCCGGGGAGGCTATAATGGTTTTATCTGCTCCCGCCTGCCTGTGTCTCCAGCTGTCTTTGCCGGGCTTATCAAGCGAAAGGGCCCCATGATGATGCTTTACTGTCCCTACCTTTAGTTTTTTTTTCTTGAGCGCAGGCAAAAGTTTTTCAACCAGGGTTGTTTTTCCTGACCCTGACCATCCCGCAATTATTACAGCAGGAACCTTTTTTTGCTTCCTGTTGATCTTCACCCTTACAAATCTCTTTAGAGGTTATATTCCTTACTTATTAGAAGAACACCTATTTATCTTTTTCAAAAATATTACTGAATATCTTATCATCAGCCTCAAGGCATTCTTTTTTGAGCTGATTATATTTTTTTAAAAGCTCCTTGCCCTCTTCAGTAAGTTTGGAACCAAGTTTTCTGTCTGTGTCCACTATCCTTGTATTCAGATATCCTTCAGTTACCTTTATTTTACTCCATACTCCCTTGTAGGACATCTTCATAACCTTTGCCGTCTGATTAAGTGACCCTGTCCTTTCAATGGTCTCAAGAATTTCCTTTCTTCCTTCGCCTATAATGATGTTATTGTTTTCGTCAACAACCCACTGTTTTGAAAGTAATTTAAATGATCCCATTTCTTCTCCTTTGTTTTGGAAATTTATAAATTTCCCATTGCACCTGTCCCGCCATAGCTTTTCTGATCACCATCTTGTTACTTCGAATATCCTGTGCAAAGACGAAGTTTTTGCAGCAATGTTTGGCGACGGCGGACGCGCCTGTTAATTTATCCTAGTTCAACCCACAACTCACCACTTTTTCCCGGATCATATCCCCCGAGAGCATTCACTCTTTTTTTAAAACCATCAGACCTTATTGTTGAAATAAGTTCACGGATGTTCCGGTTTTCAAGATGTGATGAAGGAATGATCAAATCATACTGCTCCCTGACCATTGTTATAAAATCCAGATCAAGTGCCTTTGCGGCAGCATATATTCCCATACCGCAGTCAGCAGCACCGCTTAACACATCCACTGCAACACCCATATGCGTGTATTCTTCGTGATCATAACCCTTAATCCGGGAAGCATCATAACCTGACTCTTTAAGCTTATAGTCAAAAAGAATGCGTGTACCTGACCCGGCCTGTCTGTTAACAAAAGTAACATCCTCCCTTGTTAAATCATCAATGGCCTTAATATTCTTTGGATTACCCTTTGGCACTATCAAACCCTGATCCCTCAGGACTAGATTAAACACACTTACTTTGATGCCTTTAAGGTATTTTTCGATATATGAAAGGTTATATTCTCCTGTTTCAGTATCAAGAAGATGCGCACCTCCAAGGTGGGACACACCTTTTTTTATGGCCATAAGACCGCCGAGACTGCCCACGTTACCTGATGATACCCTTATATCCTTCCCGCCCCGCCTTATTTCATCGGCTATAATATCAATGGTTATGTCATGGCTCCCTATTATAACCAGTGTGCTTTTAAGCTCTTCCTCATCAACGATGAGTTCTGCTTCGACTTCCTCTTCCTGCGTTATTCCTTCGGAAAGTGCAGGTATTCGCACAATGCCCTCAGCCCTTGTAAGGGTTGTGACAGACCCAGCTGCCCTGGGTAATGGCGTTGCTACGGCGCTGCCTGCTACATTACCTATGTTGACCCTCAAAAACTCCTCTATCCCTAGTTTTGAGGGAATGTTCCTTGAAGGACGAACCTTTATTGTCTGCTTTTCCTTAAGCCTCAGGTCCTGAAGGTTATATAATAAAGGTTTCACAAACTGTTCAAATGATAGCACGGCTGATACAGAATATCCGGGATTACCTATAACTGGTTTGCCATTTATTTCACCCAGTATTGTCGGTTTCCCCGGCATCATCGCCACACCATGAACATGTACCCTGCCTAACTCAGCAATTATGCTGGCTGTATAATCCCTGCTTCCGGCTGACGAGCCTGCGTTAATAATAACCACATCCGCTTCAGATCCGGCAGCCTTTAAAAGTTCGTTCCGGATCGATTCTTCATTATCCGGGATTATTTCCTTCACACAGGGGACGCCATGGCTTTCTCTTACGAGACCTGACAGGGTAACGGAATTTGATTCTATTATCTGACCGTCCTTCAGTGATTCGGGCCCTGAAATATCCCTGTGACTTACAAGCTCTGTACCTGTGGGTATTATCGTGACCAGAGGCTTTTTTCTTACGGATATCCGGCTTACTCCAGCAGTGATAAACGCCCCCATATCATAAGATCTTATTACATGATTCTGGGGTATAAGAAGCTGGGTCGCTACGATATCTTCACCAACCTTTCGGATATTCTGCCACGGGTATGCGGTGGATCTTATTTCCAGGTTCTTTTCATCGACCTGATGTAATTTTTCCACCATTATTACGGCATTGTATTCCCTGGGTAAGACCTGACCCGTATTTATCCATATTGCGTCCCTCCCGACACGAAGTGTCCGGGGTTGCTTTTCAGTAGTGCCATACGTATCTTCAGCCTTTACCGCAACACCGTCCATTGCCGCGGCATGATATGACGGAGCTGATATCTTGGCAAAAACAGGCTCTGCGGTTACACGACCAAGAGCATCTTCTACATCTATTGTTTCCTGCAGGGTTTTCCGATCTTCCCATCTTTTTTTAAAAAGATCCTTTGCCTCCCGGAGGGTTTTAAGATCCAGGTAAACATTCCTTTTCATTTAATACTCCGTAAAAAACTGCCTGTTCTTACATTCCGGCTTTATTATGAAATAATGCAATCAGCAATGATCATTAATTGAACAGCATAACATCAACAATCTGACCCTGATAAACACCTTCCGAGTTTCTGTCTATTCTTACAAGACCATGCGCATCAACCAGGGTTGATATCAGCCCTGATTTTCCAAAAACGGGAATTGCCATTAATTTCTCATCTTCACTATGTATCCGAATCCTTATAAAATCATCCCTTCCGCTTTTTGATTCTACATTCTGTGTCATTACAGCTTTTACACTTTTATTAAATTCAATTTGTGACTTACTGCCAAGGAGACGCAAAATAAATTCCCTGAGAAAAACCTCGGCAATAACCATTGCAGATGCCGCGTGACCCGGCAAACCGAATACGGCACGATCCCCTATTTTTGCTACAATAGTGGGTTTTCCGGGGCTTATGGATATACCATGGACAAGAAGTTCCATATCGTTAAATGACTCAAGTACCTTAAGAGTCATATCCCTTACCCCTACCGAACTCCCGCCTGAAACCCACACGGTATCCGCAAAATCAAGGCTTTTTTCCATAAGACTCTTGAGTTGCGAAAAATCATCCCGGCACAATCCCATGATCGTCGGCTCTGCTCCCATCTGCCTGCAGAATGCGCTTAATGTATAGCTGTTTATATCCCTTACCTGGCCGTATTCAGGATCCTTATCTATAGGAACAATTTCATCTCCTGTTGAAATAATCGCTATCTTTGGCCTTCTGAAGACCGGAACGCTTGAAATTCCCAGACCTGCAAGAAGCCCTATATCCTGCGGCCGCAATCTCGATCCGGCCTCAAAGACCACAGCATTTTTTTTAAAATCATCGCCCGGGGATATAACATTTTCAAGCGGAGATATTGCACGGCTTACTTCAATGGTATTTTCATCAAGGTTATGACAATACTCCAGCATAACCACACCATCTGCCCCCTTGGGCAATATACCTCCGGTTGAAATCCTTATGGCTTTTCCCTGAGAAGCCGCTACATCAGGATTCTCTCCCATTAAGACCTCTCCGGCCAATTCCAGGAACGCGGGCATACTCTCTGTTGCCCCGAACGTGTCCTTTGCACTGACAGCATAGCCATCCATTGAAGACCGGGAAAAACCAGGAAGGTTTTCAGGGGATACTATTTTCCTGCTCAGTGCAAGGCCAAGAGCATCTCCAATAGAAACAGTCTCTTCACCCGTGGGACTAAACGCCCTGACAAGATCAAGTACCGCTTCTGTTGTTTTTACCTTGAAAAACAATATACAACAGCCTCCAATACTGAGATAAATCGGAGAAAGCTCCCATTATCAACCAGTTATTATTCTATTATTTCCATATGGACATAACATATAGGTGACAGATTAACAATATTTTTTCTTATGTTCTTTTTAACATGTCACAGAAACAGAAACACCCTGTAAAATTGATTAATTTTACAGGGTGCTTTTGTATAAGGTCGGACTACTTGTCAGACAAAGCCGCTATCCCGGGCAGGACTTTACCTTCAAGATATTCCAGGGATGCTCCCCCGCCTGTAGAGACATGAGAAAGCTGTTTTTCCACACCAAATTTTTTAGCGGCAGCAGCACTGTCACCGCCGCCAACAACAGAGATTGCGGAAGAATCAGCTATACCTAGAGCAAGCGCTTTTGTACCTTCGGCAAATTCATCCTTTTCAAATACTCCCATCGGTCCGTTCCACACAATGGTACCCGCATTCTTTATTTTAGTTAAAAACAGTTCAACGCTTTTAGGGCCAATATCAATACCCATATAACCTTCATTAATATTCTCATCTTCAGTAGTTAATATGCTCGAAGGGGCTTCAAAATTATCACAGGCTATGTGATCAACGGGCAAAACAATCTCGACACTGCCTGCCTTTTCCATAATGTTTTTCGCGACATCGGAAACCTCTTCTTCAAACCTTGATGAACCTATATCGACGCCCTTTTCCTTTAGAAAGGTATATGCCATTGCACCACCAATGATTATTTCATCCACCTTTGACAGCATGTTTTCAATCAAAGGTATTTTATCAGAGACCTTGGCTCCTCCCAGTATCAGGACAAAAGGTTTTTCCGGTGAACTGTTGATCTTTTCAAAATATTCAATCTCCTTTTCAACAAGGAATCCTGATACAGACTCCAGATAATGCGTGACGCCTTCTGTTGAGGCATGGGCCCTGTGGCATGTGCCAAATGCATCATTTACAAAAATATCTCCAAGCTGAGCCAGTTCTTTTGCAAATTCAGGATTATTTTTTGTCTCTTCATTATGAAAACGCAGATTCTCAAGAAGGACGATGTCTCCGGAAGACATCTTATCTATAATTTCAATAACTTCAGGGCCAATGCAGTCATCTGCCTTCTTTACCGGCATATTAAGAAGTTCTTCAAGTCTTTTTGCGACCGGCGTCAGGCGCATCTTTTCCTTTACTTCACCCTTTGGTCTTCCCAGATGACTCATCAGGATGATCTTCGCGCCTTTTTCAAGGGCATATTCTATAGTCGGAAGAGCGGCCCTTATTCGATTATCATCCGTAATGTTCAAATCTTCATCAAGGGGAACATTGAAATCAACCCTTATCAATAATTTCTTATCTTTAATATCAATATCTTTAATACATTTTTTATTCATTTTACCACCCCTTATCAAATCAACGCTGATAATGCCCAATTATTATTGATAACACCTAATTAGTATGATTATATAGATTTCAGAATTATTTTATGATCAACAAGGCTAAGATTTTTTATTTTTGCCTTAAGTTCTATCTCCTCTCCAAAGATGTTAACCAGTTTTATCTGATCTCCTTTTGCTTCAAAAAGATCAACATCTTCCATCAGTAATTCATTTTTACCTTCTTTTTCCAGATATGCTGAAGACTGGCACATAATTTAATCCTCCTCTATTAATTTTACCGCTTTCTGTACCATATGGGGGAGCGGCTCTCCGGTTGTTCCTACAATATTAACATTTTCCTGGGTCAATGGAATAAGGATTTTTCCTGCTGCACTTGAAGAAACAGCCTCTGCCATCCCCGCTGTCACCTCGCCCATCATGGAATTTGCCATTATTATTGAAATGGGACCAATTATTATATCCACATTCATGCTGGTTCTAATGATGGCATTTTCTCCGGTTGCCCCTTTGTTTGCCCCTGATTTCATCATTTTCGAAGTAGCAATCGAATTGGTGCCAAGGGCGAAGATTTCAAGTTCATTACCATAATTTTCCCTTATCCCTTTAATTATGGCCGCCCCTATACCGCCACCCTGACCATCCATTACCATTACTGTCACATCAATACCTCATTCGATAAATGCATTGCATAAAATGCTTAAATTTTATATAAAATGATCTGAACTCCTGATAAATCATTTAACGCTTGGAGAAATTAAAATGTTTATTCTCCGGATATTATTTATATTTTTGTCATACATCGCTGGAGCCATTCCCTTTGGAGTGATCATAAGCCGTAAAACAGCCGGAATTGATATTACCCGTCAGGGAAGCGGAAATATCGGTGCTACAAATGTAGCCCGTGAAATAGGTATAAAATGGGGACTGCTTACGCTCCTGCTTGACCTTTTAAAAGGTTTTATCCCTGTATTCATTGCACGAAACTATATTACTACTGTTGACGGCTTTTTATTAATTACCATTTCCCTTGCTGTCTTACTCGGGCACAGGTTCTCACCTTTTTTACAATTTACCGGCGGCAAGGGTGTAGCAACAGCCTTTGGTATTTTTCTTGCCCTTTCACCTGTTTCAGCCATGATTTCACTGTTTATATTTCTTATTACCGTATATTTATCCAACTATGTTTCTCTCGGTTCAATAGTCGGGGCCTGTATTATGCCGGTAACCCTCAGCATATTAAATAAACCTGCAGCCCTGATTATAACAGCCTTTTTTACGGCCTTAATAATATTGATTGCCCACAAAAGCAACATTGCCCGAATAATCAGGGGTGATGAGCGAAAATGGAAGATGGGAAATCATGACAATACTTCAAGTAAACGTTCCAGCTCCTCATTTGAGTAGAAATATATGTTTATCTGCCCCTTTTTACCGCGCCTTTTTATTTCAACCTTTGTACCCAGAGACCGTTTTAACCCGTCAGCAAGGGTATCTATATAATACTCTTCCTCCGTCTTATCTTTTTTGACTTCCTCCTTTGAATTATCCCGGTTTATCAGGTTTTCTGTCTGCCTTACCGAGAGTTGCCTTTTTACTATTATATCCCTTAATCGTTTCTGCTCACCAGGGCTTTTTATTCCTGCAAGAACACGTGCATGGCCCATTGTCAGGATTTTTTCTATTATATCCTTTTGAATACTTAAAGGCAGGTTTAAAAGCCTTAAAAGGTTTGTAATGGTCGACCGTTCTTTTCCAACCCTCTGGGCAAGAACTTCCTGCGTCGTATTGGAATCATCAAGCCACCTTTTATAGGCCTGGGCCTCTTCGATAGGGTTTAAATCTCTTCTGTGGATATTTTCTATCAATGCAAGCTCCAGCGACTCTATGGGAGTTGTCTCTTTTACGACAACCGGAACCGTTTCAAGGCCGGCCCTCTGGGCTGCCCGCCAGCGCCTTTCTCCGGCAATAAGCTGGTATCCGTCTTTTACCTTACTCACAAGGATGGGAGTAATTATGCCCTTTTCCTTTATTGATCCGGCCAGCTCCGCTATCGCCTCTTCCTCAAACTCCTGTCTTGGCTGCATCGGATTCGGCTCAATGGACTCAATAGGACACTGGAAATATTCTTCAATCCTGGACTCTTCCTTTTCTGCATCCGGTATCAACGCAGACAAACCCTTCCCCAATGCCTTTCTTTTAACCATTGTTCACTCTCCGTTTAATAACTTCCTTTGCAAGATTAAAGTAACTCGCAGCCCCTTTTGATCGAATATCATAAAGGATAATAGGCTTACCATAACTTGGCGCCTCACTGAGTCTGACATTCCTTGGAATTACGGTTTTGAATACCGTTCCTTTAAAATGTTCCCTAACCTCTTCTTCTACCTGGGAAGAAAGATTATTTCTTGCATCATACATTGTCAGCAGGATACCGATAAGCTTGAGGTCAGGATTAAGGCTTTTTTTAACCGCCTTTAATGTATCAAGAAGCTGACTCAGCCCTTCAAGGGCATAATATTCGCACTGTAACGGAACAAGTACATAATTTGATGCTGTTATAGCATTTAGGGTAAGAAAACCAAGGGATGGAGGACAATCAATTATTATAAAGTCATACAGATCCTTGATTTCATCAAGCCTGTTCTTTAACAGAAATTCCCTGTCATCTTCCAGATACATCTCAACTTCGGCGCCGATAAGCTCCTTTGTCGCTCCCATTAGAAACATTCCAGACATTTCCGTTTTTATCGACGCAACATCAACCGATTCAGACCCAAGCATAAAATCATATAGACCGTTTTTCAGCTCAGACTTGCCGAACCCGAGCCCTGTTGTCGCGTTTCCCTGGGGATCTGAATCTATTATCAGGACTTTCCTTCCTGCCTTTGCAATGGATGCGGACAAATTCACAGCTGTTGTCGTTTTTCCAACACCACCCTTTTGATTTGAAATTGTAATAATGCTTCCCATAAACTGTTATTCTCCCTGAGCATTGATTTCCGTACAATAGGACATTAAAATATCAACTTATTGGTTACAACAGAGTAATCTCTGTCATTTACAAAAGATTGTCTGTATTCTGTTATGGCAGGAAATATTTGTATAATATTCATAACCTAGATAATCGGAATGATGTTGTATAATTCAAAAGCTATGCAGATAGCACAATAGACAGATTTTGTATATATGTTTTTCTTTCTCATGAAAAATAATACAGTATTTGTTACTCAGCATTACCTTTATTTACGCTTGAACGATGTTCCACGTGAAACATAGCAGAAACTTATCGAAAACATTTTTAATAATGTTTCACGTGGAACATCGTTCATGATAAAATTAAAATCGTCTCTGATTGTCTTTAATCCTGATATTCAGCGAATTTTAGTGCTTGTGAAATATTTCATATATTTGTTTTATAATAAATAAAGGCCCAACATATTGCGATATCAAAATGTAAATAAGAATATATTGTTATCTATGCCAATTTTATCTGTAGACACAACTTAAAAAAAAGATTGAACTTAAATACTCTCCGGCCCATTTTTAGGAAATATGAAACAACATTTTAATAGGGTAAAATGATAATAAAAATTTTTCTATCTTTCCTCTTTTTGAGTCTCATAGTATGACCAAATTTTACGGTTCCGGCTTAACATTTTGTATCATATTGTTTTTACAGTCTTTTTCATCCGTTTCCATCTTTTTATCTTTATAATATTCTGTAAGTCATAAATTTTCTTCATATTTTGGCAAATCCGATCCAAAAGGCCCATATCAAACAAAAACATGTGCAAAATAAATTATTTTTTAAATTTTTTCCTGATGTATTTTTTAAACAACCATTTATGTGGAACCCCATCAGTAACCCCTTGACATATAGACAAATATTTATTTTTAAGATAAGAATTATTAAAAAAGATATGCTAATTAAAACTTAAAATGCGATTTTTTAATCAAAATTAAAGTTATCAGCTGATTTTCGTCGTTTTTAACAGCTTTTCAAAGTTTCGCAATTGTTAATGATTTATTTAACAATATTTAAAATGTCTCGAAGCTTCTGAATTCAATAAAAAAACCCCGTTTTCCAAAAAGCCAGACTATGTCCTGCTTTGCAGAATGCAATTTTATTTTATTCATTTTATCAGGGTGTTATATTCTGTCAAAAGTGCATTCGGGAATTAATCAATCCCTCATGACATTCCTTTTGACAGATTTCTCTGTTTATAAGATAACTGCCCCCTGTCTTGATCATGTCTATATATTTGTAGCAAAGTAATATTAAAAACATTGTTTCGTTTTGGAGCGGAGTATGAGTACGTTGTGGGATGAATTGAAGAAACATATTAAAGAACAACTTCCTGAAAAAAGCTATTCCCTCTGGATTAACCCTTTATCTCTAATTGATGAAAAGGAAGATACTATTATTCTTGGATGCCCTAATAAATTTTCCATGAACTGGATAATCGATCATTACAGCGTAGTCATGGAAAGCATCCTGAGAAACATGGGAATGGTCCATAAAATTATGTATAAAGTATCCTCTCCGGTCAGGAAAAATAAAGAACCAGACTTGTTTCTAAGTTCTCCGCAGTTAAACCTCCCCAATGTTTCTCCCAGAAAAACCAGGGGTAAAATAAATTTTAACAAGGAATTTACCTTTGATCGGTTTGTGGTTGGCTCCTGTAATGAATTCGCCTACTCCGCTTCAAAGGCAATTGCATCAGGAGATGGTTGCTCCTATGACTCTCTTTTTATGAGAGCAAATACCGGACTTGGCAAGAGTCATCTTTCCCAGTCTATCGGGCATATGCTGCTTGAAAACAATCCGGATGTCAGGGCTTATTATATTACCGCGGAAGATTTCGTTAATGAAATGATCTCTGCGTTAAAAACAAACAGGATAGAGGAATTCAAGAATAAATACAGGCGTTCATGTGATGTTCTGATGCTTGAAGAGGTCCATTTTTTAAGCGGCAAGGATAAAATTCAGAC
>JASFHE010000137.1:0-11801 GCA_050123415.1 Desulfobacteraceae bacterium
GAAGAAAATACTGGAAGTAGATTGAAGAAAATATTTTATATCTTTATTTTTTGAAGAAGATATAGCTGAAGAATATTACATGTTCAAACCGGGAATTGAATAGCATTTTCAAAACGGCGCTGACAAACAATCGCCAAATATAGTAAAATATAGAAAGAAAATTGTACTATTAAGTGTAGCTGTAGCTACATGTGAATATTCATAAGAGCCAAAATGATATAATTTGTAATCCTCTGATTTTTTAATACCGTCAATATCATTTCGAAAATAAGGTATAAAATCAAAACATTTTACAAACATCGTTATTACACGGTGTAGGTAGATTTCTGGACCATTTTGGGATGAGAATAAATTAATTGGTTTATTCGTTAATAATTTTTCCAAAATATTACATACAAGTTTACTACCAGCTTTAGGATACAATCCTAAATGAAATAAATTGGGTGATACTATATTATATGAAAGGCATGAAAATAAATTTGGTCTAGCTTCTGCAAACCATTTTAAATAATGACTTGAGTGAAGTGAAAATACTTCACCTTTGCTACCTAATAAAATATCTAGTCTGTTTTTAACCCCTTCAAACAATTTTGAAGGATTTGCATCCCCAGAGTAATGACTCAACCATACATCACTCATTTCTTTTTTAACCACATCACGTAAGTCCTTCATTCTTTTTGTACATGACAAGCTGAGCGGTACTATTATCCCTATCCTAAATATAGAATTCCCTAGTTTTGAAAATCTTTCAATCATGGGACAGTAGATATTACCACAGGATAAAGTTGTATAGTTAATTATCGAATAATTTTTTATTTTACTCATTTCAACATAAGGAGGATTACCTATTATTACATCAAAACCTCCACTATTTATTATCCCATAGAATTCCACAAACCAATGAAAAGGCTGATGGGATTTGAGCCATTTTTCATATTCCTTTTGCTTACCAGTATTAATTCCATATTCTTCAGCAAGATGAAGATTAAGCTCATCTTCAAGAGATTTAAGTCTTTCACGAAGAGTATTTTTTGCGTTTAAAAATTCTTCAGGTTTCATTTCGGGATCAACTTGCATTTGCCTGAAGAGCTTAAAAGCGCTGTCTGCGAGCTCTACCTTTTCCTTAAATTTTTCGTATCCGCTCAGCACTTCACCAAACAACAGTTTTTTCTGACCTTTTGAATCTTCCTTAAAGGCGTTTTTGACTTCTTCAGCGGTTGCATAACCAACAAGGGTATTACCTGTACGTATATTAAAATCAATATCGGGCAAAGGTTCTATACCGAAGTTTTCTTTGTTCCTGTCAGGCTCAACCTGTGCGACCAGCTTTAGAAATAGTCGCAGTTTGCATATCTCAACCGCCTCCTCCATGATATCAACACCAAAGAGGTTGTTAAGAATTATGTTCTTATAGATGAAGTATCGCCGGTTTGGATGGTCATCAACCTGACTGAGGATTCTTTTAAAATCAGAGTATTTTTCGGGTCTGTGTTTTTCTCCCGAAAGCTCTAAATCTTCAACAAAAGATGACATCCTTTCGAGACAAGCCTCATAAAGTGCCTCAAGGATATTAAGGGCGGCAAACAAGAAAGCACCCGAACCGCACGTTGGATCAAGGATTGTGATACCGTTCTGATATTTTTCGTGGGATTTTTCAGGTATGTGGCCGTTTATGGTATGCCAGAAGGCCCTGAGTAAATCAGGACCTTCACAGTTTTCTATTACGTCCTGAGCATACTGGCGGATATCAAGGTTAAGGGTGATAAGATCATTTATTTCTTTGATTTCTCCCCTTTTAAGTTTTTCTCTTATTTCAAGGCACCGGTTTCTCCTTATAACATATTCTCTCCAGGTCTCTGTTACCAGCCTTACAGGATCATCCCCTAAGGCCTGTTCCAGGTTATACCTTTTATCAAACATTCGTTCTTTGGGATCTCTCATTCCCTTTTGTACAAAGTCAGGGCAGTTCAGTTTCAGGATAAATAGAGCCGTCCTCATTAATAACACCGTGCTTCACTGCATTATATATATACCTGTCCGGATCACTGGATAGCAAATCCCATACTGTAGGCCCATCAGGATTTTCAAATGCTACGCTGCATTTAGGTTTTGCGTTATCAAACAGGTATGGAATAACAGTGTTCTTACTTATATATTCAGTAATATCTTCCTTGGTGTAGTATGCTCCCATCTGCTTCTGGTTGATATATTTTTCAAATATATAACCAAGGACATCAGGATTTATTTCGTTATCGTTACGTAAAGGCCGTTCGTCAAGGTGCCAGTGGTATTGATCAAAATAATCAAAAACACGTTCAAAAGCTTCATCCGGGATATTTATATCCTCATACTTCTGCTCCACCGGATGCTTTTCAAAAAAACCGCCGTTAAAGTAAGGAATTTTGCCGAGCAGATTTTCCAGTTCTGCTGTCCTGGCTTTTCCGCCAAGGCCTTCATGGAATAATCGCAACAGGAAGTAACGATAAAATGAATAAAATTTATTATGTCCATGCTCGTTGCGCATTCTTGCAAGGCGATTCCTGAGATAGTTTTCATCGTTATCCAGGAAACCCTTTCGCTGAATAAAATAAACAAACATGAGGCGGTTAAGCATAACAGAGGCATACCATTCATGATCTGTTTTTTCGGTAATTCCTTTTACAAATTTTAAAAAGGCGGTGTGTTCTTTTTTGAACCTGTCATAAAAACGTTTGGTAATGCGCTCGACATCAAATCCTGCCTTGGCTCTAGAGGTAACATCCGACAGTGTGAGTATTTCTTCCTCTTCAAGAGAGAAAGAGATTGCCTTGAGTTTTTCAATAAGCGAGTCTCCGGGCTGTGATTTATGAAGTGTATGTTCGCGACATGCTATGGGCTTGCCCGGTTCTCTTCTTATCCACTGCCATATCTGGGTTGACTGGTTTGCATCCGTGAATATTATCAGGTGTTCATGAGCGGTTTTTGTTACCTGATTTTCAATTTTCCTTCTTAAGGAATGATCCGGTAAATTTTCGTCCGAAGGAGTCGGGCATTGATAGACTACCATTCCTTTTTTTTCAGCAATGGCATTTAATGAGGTTTTATAATTGATAAGATCCAGTTCAAGCCTTCCCTCGTAATTGTTCCAACCTAATTCTTCTATTAACAATTTTTTAAAATCAAAGGCCTTAAGCAATTCCCGGATGCGTGTTGTATTCAGTTCCATTATCACTTCTCTTCAGGAGTATTAGTTACTGTGGACAATCCCATTGAGCAGATAATTTGAGGTTCTCGGTCAATTTCCTCATCCTCATGAATAATACAAAGCCTGCTTTCGGACCTTAAAAGAAGTACAAGGTCTGCAAGCTGTTGATCATTGATACCGGCTTTAAGTTGACGGTTAAGCGTGTCTACTGCTACGGGCCGGAGCGGATACCTGTATATTTCATCAAGGGCTTTATTTAACTCGCTGAATGTTGATTCAAACAAGGTGCCTTCCCACTGCTGTATAAAATGTTTGAGTCTTTCATATGTTCTGAAACGGGCCCCTCTTGGACTTCCAAGTTGACCGCCAATGCGTTTTTCTTCCCTTACTATATGTTCCACGCCGGCTTTAACCATTTCATGATGTTTTTCCTGTCTTTCAAGGGCTGGAGTATCAGGTTCACATGCCGCTGCCCGGAGTATTTCTATTTGTGATTCAGTTATGCTTTCATTATTTTTATTAATATAAGCAAGGGCATCGTTCCCCTCTGCGGTCCGCATATATACAAGAACGCCCTGAGGTCTGTTGTTTATTGCAACATGCGGCATGGTTGAGAAAACAACATCAGGTAATGCCTCGATATTTTTTCTGAGCTCGGGATCGTTATCTGTCGCGTTTTTCCATATTTGATATGCCTGGGAAGCAAGATCAACATCTGCGTCATCATCTCCATCAAGGATTCCTGTCCTTTCCGTGAAAAGATCTCTCACCATTTGTTCATCTGATTGATCTTCAAAAAATGATTCATCACTTCCAACAACTTCTGCATTTTCACGCAATCTGTTCCTTACACGGCTTCTCAAGCGAATAATTCTTTCGACCCCTTCTGCTACAAAAAAAGTGTAGCATAATATTTCATCAGCAGTTTGCCCTATTCTGTCAACCCTTCCTGCTCTTTGTATGAGCCTTATAATTGCCCAGGGTAAATCATAATTCACTACGATAGCACAGTCCTGAAGATTTTGACCTTCTGACAGCACATCTGTAGCTATAAGTACCCTGAGTTCCCGATCTTTGTTAATTCTATCCTGTTTTTTATTGCTGGCCGGGCTAAACCGCCATGCCAGTTCAGTAGGATTGGCAGTATCACCGGATACACCCGATGCTCTTTTTAAACCGGCAAGCTGTAACTGACTCTCCAGGTATTTAACTGTATCCGCAAATTGAGTAAATATTAGGATTTTATCCTCAGGATGTTTTTCAGTAAGGAGAATTTTAAGGGCAGTTAACTTTGCATCATGTTCCGGATTCCAGTCTCCGTTTTTACTTAGGATATCTACAAGCTTCAAGGAATCTTTTCGCAAATCCTTTGCTAATTTTTTTACAAACAGGCTGGACCTCAACCATTTGAACCTGCGTTTGTATTTGATTTCGTACAGAGTATATATCTCCTCTGCTCTTTTACGAAAATCATCTTCTGTCTGCGATATGTTATTATCAGAAATATTATTGATATCGTCGTTAAAGAGGTCTTCGAAGGTTTGTTCTTTATCTTCATCGGAAAAACGCGTGTCGAGCATTTCTGCATCCTGCGAACCTATTGGTAAGGGCAGGTTGTTCTCTATCGCATACAAAAAAATGAAGTTTCTTAATACATGTCGTTCAATGGACTGTATAAAGGCCATCCCTGAACTTTCAAGTCTTTTAAAAAGATTTGTCCTGCAAAAACCCATCAACCTTTTTCCAGCACGCGAAAGATCCTGGAGTTTGCCCTGCTCCGATGCAGTTGGCGGGTGCTCAGGATTAGGTGCGATATAATTTCCCAGTCCATATCTGGGAAGGGCCAGGTCATTTATTGTATCAACCACCTGATCAGAGTAAAGTCGTGCGTACTGGCCATCAGAATCATTTTCATTCACCTCGAAAGGTATTGTACATGGCGTGCGCTTGGGGAAGTAAGACCTTTGTCCATCGGGGAAAACCAGGTATTTTCGGTTATTGGTTTCATCAATTTTTGCATAATTGTCCTGTATGAATGAACGAGTACGACGAACCAAATAAAGCCTCATCAAATCGCGCCAATCGTCAGAATATTCGCTATTTTCAAAGGCAGCAAGAGTCCTGGGGGAACATTGATGTCTTCTCAAAAATTCAGTTTCGGATATTCCCCTGAGATATCTCTCCGGGCGAATTCCAATGTCCAGATCCTCTTCAACAAAAAGACGCAACTGGTTTAAAAGATCAAGATATGTTTTATTGTAAGGAGTGGCAGTTAATAATATTACCTTACTGTCGTTTTCCTTAATATATTCATGTACAGCTCTATATGTTCTTCCTTCTCTATTGCGAAGATTATGGCTTTCATCAACAATGACCAATTGGTAGCGCCTTTCATCAGGCAAGTCTCTGATTGCCCGGCTGATTGATAAAATTTTACCCCTTAATCCAAACTGCTGACGATAGTCTTCCCACATCGGCACAAGGTTTTTAGGGCAGATAATAAGGGAACGCATGCCATAATCATCTTCAAAAATCCGAGCCAGAGCGGTTGCCATTAATGTCTTTCCAAGCCCAACTACATCTCCGATAAGAACACCATTTCTTTTATTGACATGATGGGCGGCAATTCGGACTGCTGCTTCCTGGAATTCAAGTAAATATTCCCTTAACTCCTTTGGAATATTAAATTCTGATAACCCTGCACGGGCCTCCTCGGCAAGATGGTAGGCCATTTTTATATAAATATGGTAAGGTGGGATCAGCTTTTCACGCGCCCAGCTTTCTTCTATTATTTGAATAAGCTCTTTTGATATATCGATGCAAAAACGGTCATTCCAGCGATCTTCAAACCATGTTGCTAGTTTATGAGTAGCATCATGATCGAGCACATCAACATTCAATTCACCCTGACCTGCTAAACCTGCCATTGTCAGGTTGCTGCTCCCCAGATAACCTATAATTGGATTAACAGGATCGGTTCTGAATAGAAGATAAAGTTTCGCATGCAGGGGATGGCGAAGGAATAATTTGGCAATAACCTTTTTCTCTTTGAGCTGTTTTGCCAGCATACGTAATCCTGCTTCATCTTCATTATTAGGTGCTCCAAATGTAAGCTGACGACGGAATTCTTCTGCGAGTTGTTTTTTAAGACGTATGGCAGTTTGATTATCCATCATTTGTTCATCTGTCATAAGGCTTAGCACTTCACGTAGCTGATCATGTGGGGGTTTTTGCATACCAATAAGAAGCCTGCATACCCCTTCTGTTTCCGACCAATGGGTTATATGTTTATCAAGTGCTTTCCAGCCGCGGAGGTTAAAATAGCCTACGCAAAAGTCAGCTCTATCGGATAGTTTTAATGTTTCCTGTAGTGCAGGTAGAATAGAGAGGTCAATATTATCGAAGATTTTTGGCATTAGTGTAATCTTGGCGCTAAATAAATGTAAGATTTTTCAGAACATCCAATATAATTAATAATGGATTTTTTAGATAGAGATAATTTATCACCTTGTTATTACGATAAAAATAAAAAAATCGCAATTTATATTAACCTTAATAAAAACCAAGTACTTATTCTGCACAATTTTAATTAAGCTCTAAATTTAATTAAATTATCTGCCAGTTCCTCATTATTGGTAAAAGATGAAATGACCAGAAAAATCATCTTTAAAAAATACTTATTAATGAATAACCCCGCAGCAAGCGGATGGGATATTAAAAATCTTAATAAAGGATGACAGTTCCTGTTGATATTATTGAATCATCAGGTCACCCCATTCATACTCGATTCTCGAGGTGAGTGCTATCGCCGTAGTTTCTACCCTGAGGATTTTTTATCTGTTAATTTATATTTGTATGAATATTTCACAGCATCATTCGCCTGGAATCAGGGTGGCTAATTTTTCTTCGAGAAAACTGAATTTGTTTTCAATATAATAGTCCCGAAAATCCTGCTCCAGGATTGATCCCAGTTTGACTTTAAAATCCATATCTTTAAAGCCTGCTATTTTTTTCCTGAGATCTGCCAGTTCCTTTGCGGAATCGACCGGTATAGCGACGCCTCTGCGGACCAGAAACTCGATATCATAACAATCTCTTATTTCTCCGCGATCCAGTAATGCCTGTATTTTGTTCTTCATTGTCTGCTCAAGAGTATGAGCTGTTACAAGAACCTGTTTTGTACTATAATTAGAAAATGCTATCTTTTTCTGATAGTCGCATTCCTTTAAATCTCTTCTTATTTTTATCTTGAGTCTTTTAGGATACCCGGAAGATCGCAATTCCATCAGCAGTATATAATGCTTTATCTCTGAATCTGTTATTTCATAATCTTTTTTAAATTCATCTATAAGGTTGTCAAAGTATTCTTTCTGGGACACCTTTTTAATAAACCAAAAATCCAGATCCACAGAATATCTGTTAAGTTCGTGACAGAGCCTGAGCATTGTTCCACCACCAAAAACAAGTGGCTCAAGCGCTTTAAGGCTGTTCATTTTATCAAGAACTTCAATTTCAAATTTTTCGTGTTCTCTAAAGATATCCATTTCTCTCCAACATTTTTCTTGTCTTCACCGGGTAGTTATAACTCATACGTTCAATTTCCTGCCGATCGAGTTTGTCTCTATCCAGGGATGACAGGTCAAGGCTGTACCGGCCATATGACATGAGATAAAAACTGTCTAAGAGCGCTTTCTCGGGAGTTGAAATAAAAAAATCCTTCTCTTTTTTAAAGCCATTATATAAATCAGGTGCAATCTTAATATATTTAAACACACTACCCCCCACGCTCATTACTTTAGATCTTTTTAAGGCAATGGATTCGAAGTAATCCTTCTGAACCTGGGTAGTAATTTCATAGTAGTCCAGCGCTGTCATGAGTGATATATAGGAAGGGACCTGTCCCATGTTAACAACCTGAAACCTGATATCTCTATCCGCTGCAATCCAGACATCTTTTAAAACGTATAAATTTCTTTTTACTCTGAGTAGAAGACCCTGTTTTACATACCTGGTTGCTGTGATCTTTGCGGAAGCTTTGCTAATTGCAAGTACTCTGGAGATATCCTCATAACCAAAAAAAAATTTGTCTATTTTTTTTAATTCAAACACTCGCATCAAGAATACCTAATTAACAATAATGTTAATTAACTATATTTGATGAGCTAAAGATTGTCAATAGAAAAGCAGAACTTGTATGTTCAAATGATTACAAAAATCCAAGGTCCCCCCACTCATACTGAATTATGGTTGTGAGGGCTATGGCGGCGGTTTCTGCCCGGAGGATCCTTGAGCCCAGGGATACCGGGACAATGCCGGCATCTTTGAGCTGCTCAATTTCTTTTTTAGCAAACCCGCCTTCAGGGCCGATAATTCCTGTGAAATTTGAAGAAGGATTTTCGGATCTGATCAGTTTTTTAAGGTAAGTTATGTCTTCACCTTCCCACAGCACTACTTTCAATCCTTCGGTCTTACTGGCGGACTTTATCAGATCATTAAACTGAACCGGTCCGGATATTTCTGCCGGTGCAATCCTTCCCGATTGTTTAGAGGCGCTTCTGGCTATCTCCTTCCAGTGCCTTGTTTTGTTTACGGCCTTACTGTCATCGAGCTTTATTACTGTCCTTTCGGAGTAAAAAGGCATTATTGAGGAAACACCCAGTTCGGAAGTCTTTTCAACCATATAGTCCATCATACGCGGTTTAAGCACCGCCTGGCAGATATTGATTGTGACAGGAGAGATAGAGGGTTTAGGTAACGCCTTAACTATTCTGGCAGAGACTTCATAGCGGGAAATATCCTCTATCACAGACTCAAAATGATTTCCTTTCTCATCCATTAAGATGAAACTGTCACCCTGTTTCATCCTGAGGACTTTAATCATATGTTTTGCTTCCTTTTCAGGTATGACACAGAGTCCGTCTTTTTGGTCTATTTCTTCTATGAAAAAGCGTCTCAAGTCTGTTTCCTTTTTTTTAAAAATTCGGAATTAGAAAAAATTGTCTAATTTTGTAAATATCTTTATAAAATATCATCGAATAATTGTCTATTGACATAAAACAGGAAAATCCCTATCCTCTACTGTCAAAAAATGATCGCCTATCAAGCCAACTATCGGTAATTTATACAGATTACAGTTGACTGATATAATAAAATTATATAATTGCCGGATAATTATATGATTTTACATTTTTTAGATAGAAAAATATTTTTAATTAATTTTAAGGAGATATTTTAATGGAAAAAAGAAATAAAAATAACCTGATTATTTCATGCTGCCTTTCCGGTGCAGGAACCACAAGGGCAGCGGCCCCGGCTGTTCCGATACACCCGGATGAAATAGCAGCTGATGTTGTTAAAGTTGTAAAGGCTGGTGCAGCCATAGTGCATATTCATGTCCGCAATGATGATGAGTCTAAATCAATGTCCCTTGACAAATTCACAGAGGCTGTCGAACTTACCCGTGAAGCATGCAAAAAGGAAAATCTTGATGTTATTATCAATCTGACCACCTCCGGCGGTTCCTACATAGATGAAGAACGTATCCAGCATCTTGAAAAACTCCGCCCTGAAATGTGCTCATTTGACGCCGGCACACTTAACTGGGCTAACAGCTTTGTCTTTGAAAACCACCCGCGTCTTCTGGAAAGACTGACTAAGGCTGTGCTTGAGTATGATGTCAAACCCGAGGTTGAAGTATTTGATTCCGGTTTTATGGGGAACACTGCATACTATATCAAAAAACACGGGCTCAAGACTCCCACGCATTATCAGTTTATTATGAACGTTCCCGGAGGAATGCCCGGCACAGTTAAAAACCTGGCATTCCTTGTCGAAATGCTTCCCGAAGGTTCTACCTGGTCTGTATCCGGTATAGGTTCCTCACATATGCCCATGATGCTGGCAGCTCTTGCAATGGGAGCAGACGGTGTTCGCGTTGGTCTTGAGGATAATATTGTTTACGGCATAGATGAAAACGGACAAAAAATCATTGGAACAAATGAGCAGTTTGTAAAACGTGCTGTAGAAATTGCAAAGATAGCAGGCCGCGGAATCGCCACGGCCGAAGAAGCACGCAAGCTTCTTGGCATTACAAGGAAATGCCTGTAAAACTCTGCATCCAGAAAGTAATGCAATGAAATGATGATCACCGCAGGGGCGAAAAAATTCTCGCCCCTGCGGTTTCACGATTAAATACATCATTCTTTCATCACATGTAGCATACAGTTCTTTTTAAATTTTATTACTCATGATTTTTGTTATTTTCAAAAATATCAGCAGCATTATTTAGTTCATATAAAAGTTTATCCAGGTCGATACCATATTTTAAAGCCATTTTGTCAAGAGATTCAAAAAGTGAGGTGCAGCAGATACACTCACCTGCCTGTTCATCATAACTCCTGAATATCTCAATGGTCTTCCGGTTGATTGAGACAATATCAAGCACTGTCATATCCGGGGAAATATTTCCTTTTTTATCATTCATTTTTTCATACTCTCTATTTCAGGATAATTTTTCGAAAAGGTTTGGAGAGATATTCCTGATAATTTCTATGATCTGTGTAGAGGGGTCCGGTTTTGCGTAATGACCTGCAAGCCTGTTTATACTTGCAGCTGAAATGGATGCTTCAACTGTTTCCATGCCCGATGCAATAAGGGAAGAGACTATCCCTGTCAGTGTATCACCTGTCCCGCCGATGGCCTCCATGGTTTCTTCCGATGGTTTTTCAACATACCCTGCAATTCCTTTTTTATTTGCAATATAATCTTTTTTACCCTTTACCAGAAGGTATTTTGCGGCATTGTCATGGCTGTAAGCACGGCTTATCAGGTTCGGTGCATTGTTATCTTCATGAAGGATAAAACCCCTTGTGTAAAAAGGATGCGGGGCCTCTTCATCGGCAAGAAAGGCCAGTTCCCCGGCATCCGGGGTGAACAGGTCATATTCAGGTGCCTGGCCGCTCATTTTTGCGGCATACATGAATCCTGCATCAGCAATAAGAAATGGTCTTTTTTTCATCTCGTCAACAGCAAAAAGGACCCTGTTATGCCAGTCAGAATCAGGTTGAAGATAATGAAATGTAATTACATCAAAATCATATGAGCTTAAATTTTCAGAAAGGTGTTCATAAAGTTTCCTGCTTCCGTCGCCAAGCCCGATATCTCCTATAAGAAAGGCGAATATTTTATCATTTCCTTTTACCCTGGCCGTCTTTATTGATGCTGCTATCAAGGCAGGAGTTCCCCTGTTAACAGGGACCTTAAGCCCTTCTATGATTATAGAATCATCATCCAGGGCCGCTTCTCCTGCAATAAGAGGAAGGCCTTTTACTGGAACGGTCCCCACTACAGCAAGCATTGTTTTTTCATCTCCTCGTAGGCGAGCTTTAGGGCATACCCGCAAAGGGTATGCCCGATGTCTTCAGGATCAGGGGCCTCATATAAATTTTTGCCAACCATTTCATATGCCAGGTATGGGACATCCGGGCATCCGCCTCCTGAGACGTTAACTATCATGAGAGATTCTTTATCAACAGTCAGCTTCATGTTGGCTGCCCTGACCATGAGATATTCACCGAAATCCTTTATTTGAAAAAGATCAACCGGTTTTAGCAGGGGG
>JASFHE010000138.1:0-11775 GCA_050123415.1 Desulfobacteraceae bacterium
GTCGGGATTGGGACAGCGGGTCCATCTACAAAGATACACTCTAATGTCGGTGCTAATAGTTTCAGTCCAGTAGTTGCAACGACGACAGGAGATGGGTTATTTTTATCTTCAGACGGCGTTACGTATGGGGATGGGGTTTTTGGAGCAGGTATTTCATTTTCAAGAGTGGATACTCCTGCAAGAAGAGCGGGTATAGCCCCAGTCCAACTTGCTACAGACCCCGACAGAGTAGGCTTAGCTTTTTTCACCCATCCTTCTAGCACTGCTTCAGCAGATATGGTTGAAGCAATGAGAATAGAGTCAAGCGGCAATGTCGGTATAGGTACAACATCCCCTCAATCAAAACTTGCAGTAAACGGTACTATAACAACAAAGGAAGTAAAAGTCACAGGAACAGGCTGGGCCGACTTTGTATTAGAAAATGATTATGCCCTCCCCTCCTTGGAAAAAGTCGAATCATACATAAAAGAAAATAAACATCTGCCGGATATCCCATCAGCTAAACAGGTTGAGGAAGAAGGGCTTTCTATGGCTGAGATGATGAAGAAACAGATGCAGAAGATTGAAGAGTTGACGTTGTATGTTATTGAACAGAATAAGCAGCTATCTGCCTTGAAGAAGGAGAACGCTGAAATAAAACAAAAACTTAAAAAACTGGTTAATTAACCGCAGACTTACGCAGATGGATGCAGACAACAACAATTTTTTATTCGGTTCCGACAAAGATTGAACCGGATAGAAGGTTGTCATTATATTAAAAACTTAAAAGAAAGATCCAGTTTCCAGTAACAAGTATCTAGGATATCTAGTGACCTGTTACAAGAAACCAGTATCCAGAAGGTATCCAATAACCAGCAGCCAGAGACTAGAAATTTAAGGAGAATTTACCATGAAAAAATCGAACCTGATGACATTGATATTAACAACTATCGTAACTCTATTTCTTTTAACCGATTTTACATTGTCTCAAGAATACAACAATACTCTTGAAGCGGCTGACGGTTCTCCAACTGATGCTATTTTTGTTGATAATGATGGAAATGTTGGGATTGGCATAACTAGTCCAGACGCAGCATTACATATAGATAAATCACAGAATTCTGATTCCTTATTTATCGGTGGAGCGTCAAATACTTCATATAGTGCTATAAATTTCCGCACAGATGAGACAATAACAGCCTGGGTGTTTGCTGCTGGCTCTTCTTATTCCTCGTGGTCACTCACAGGATCTCTAAATATATATAACGAGCATGGTCCTATAGCCTTTCAAACAAATGGCGGAAATAACCGAATGATTATTGATACCATTGGTAATGTTGGCATAGGAACAACTGACCCCGAATCAGCATTACATATCGATAAACCTCAAAATACTGATTCATTATATATCGGTGGGGCATCAAATACTTCATATAGTGCTGTTAATTTCCGTACAGATGAGACAATAACAGCCTGGGTGTTTGCTGCTGGCTCTTCTTATTCCTCATGGTCACTCACAGGGGCTCTAAATATATATAACGAGCATGGTCCTATAGCCTTTCAAACAAATGGCGGAAATAACCGAATGATTATTGACACCATTGGTAATGTTGGAATTGGCACAATAAATCCTGCCAATAAACTTGATGTTAATGGCACTATCAGGGCTAAAGAAGTTAAAGTTGAGAGCACCTGGTCAGACTTTGTATTTGAAGAAGATTATAGCCTTCCAAGCCTCAATCAAGTCGAATCATACATAAAAGAGAATAAACATCTGCCTGATATCCCATCAGCTAAGCAGGTTGAGGAAGAGGGGATATCTGTTTCTGAGATGATGAAGAAACAGATGCAGAAGATTGAAGAACTTACGCTTTATGTTATTGAGTTAAAGAAAGAACTGACGAAAATAAAAAAGAATATGAATTAACCGCAGACGGACGTAGATGAACGCAGACAGAAAAGACAATTTTATCCGGTTTCGATCCGCCTTCGTTCCAACTTATTCCATACTATGGCGGGACAGGCAGGAACCGAATAAAAGGTGCTATCATTTAACGAAAAATATTTTAAAAAAGTTTCCTTTTCACGAAACAGACCTGTCACGCCATCTTGTCGCGGCGAAGTATCATCGAAGTCGGAAGCCTCTGGCGACGACGGATCGTTTCATGACAAAAAGAAGTAAAACCGTCCGCGCATGTCTGCGAGAGTATGCGGTTAATTCAAAAAAGGAGTTTGGAAAATGAAAAATTTATCAAAACATATTATCAGTTTATTACTTAGTTTCGGACTATTCTTATCAGCTGGATTAACTTATGGAGAAAACTTAGTAGTCGATGGGAATTTAACAGTATCTAATCAAAATAGTAATACAGATCTGATTTTAAAAAATGCTGGTGGTAGTAATAATTCATTATTATGGTGGGTGAATTCATCTGGAAGTGGCAACTATTATTTAGGGCAAGTCAATGAGAATAGTCGTCTACAAATTTATAATTATTTTTCTGATGAAATGTCTATGGTAATACACACAGGTAATGATGTTGCTTTTAGCAATAATCGACTATTTATCCAGGCATCTAGTGGAAATATAGGCATAGGTACGACAAATCCCGGTGCTAAATTAGATGTACAAGGTCAAGTCATAGGTGGATTCGGAGCACTGACTACTGCAGGTGTGCAAGATTGGAATGATTCTAGCAACGCTCGCGCCGGAAGTGGATACACACTTCTAATGGGTAATGCAGCAAATGGTCCTGGTCCTTCTGTATATTTTCATCCTTTTAGTTTTGAATATGGTTCAAAAAATGGTTTGGGAAATATGCTTCAATTAGCTCTTCCTTATTATACTACTTATGGAAATGGCAGAGATAGTATTTGGATGAGGTCAAGATATCAGGGAAATTGGACCGGATGGAGGAAAATATTATCCGAAGATGCTGAGGGCAACGTCGGTATTGGCACCTTAAATACCGGTAGTTACAAACTCGCTGTTGAAGGTAAAATCGGCGCAAGAGAGGTCGTTGTCACTCAGGCAGCATGGGCCGACTTTGTATTTGAAGACAATTACAATCTTTCAACCCTTACCCAAGTCGAATCATTCATAAAAAAGAATAAACATCTGCCTGATATCCCTTCAGCAAAGCAGGTTGAGGAGGAAGGATTATCTATGGCGGAGATGATGAAAAAACAGATGCAGAAGATTGAGGAACTTACGCTTTATGTGATTGAGTTGAAGAAAGAGAATGACGAAATAAAGAAAGAACTGACGGAAATGCAAAAGAATATGAATTAACCGCAGACGTACGCAGATGGACGCAGAATTTTTTTATTTTTCATGAAACGACCCCGGTGAAATATTTGCTACGCATTTCACTGGGCAGGCCTGTTTCATGAAAAGGAAATGTTTATTTAAAAATTGATGATACCTTTTATTCGATCGAGTCCGATCGAATAAAAATGTCCGCGTTTGTCGGCGAGAGTCTGCGGTTAAAATAAAAATGAGGAGTTTTGACAATGAAAAAATTAAATCTGTTCGCAATAATAACCACAACCATCGCATCACTTTTAATTATACCAAGTTATACCTTTGCTGATGATATTTCTGCTGATGATTGGGTAACAAGTGGTGGTAATACATATGTTTCTAGTGGGAATGTAGGAATTGGGACAACGAATCCTCAGACAACATTTGATGTCAATTCTGTATCCATTTTTAGGAATAGAATAGCAATAGGCTCTTATGGGTCGATTCCTGTTATAAATTCAGGCACTGCGGGGGTTTGGATGAGTCCAACTGCTGGAGATTATGGTTTTTTTATGGGAATAGCTGATGCAATAAGCGGATCTGAAAAGTGGGGAGTTTATTCCAACTATGTAGGGGCTTTCAATTTGATAATGGATAAAAACGGCAACGTTGGTATTGGAACAACTAGCCCGGATGCTAAATTGGATGTAGAAAGCACTACTGCATATGGAATGATAAAGATACAGGGAACAGGGAATGGGTATACTAATGCTAATCTACTTCTAGAGGCAAATGATGACGACACTGATTATCGTGGTCTGGGTGTGTTTATGCTACAGGACGTCTCTGATAAAGAATGGTTTATAGGCCAACCTTATGCTAGTGCGGATAGTATCATAATATCTAGAAGAACCGGTGCAACATCACATTCTGGAGAAACGGCACAAAATTCAAATGCTTTTTTAAAAATAACTTCTGCTGGCAATGTCGGGATTGGTACAACGAATCCTACCAATAAACTTGATGTAAATGGCACTATTAGAGCTAAGGAAGTAAAGGTTGAAAGTAACTGGTCCGACTTTGTATTTGAAGATGATTATAATCTTCTCTCTATCAATCAAGTAGAATCGTACATAAAAGAAAACAAACATCTGCCTGATATTCCCTCAGCAAAAGAGGTTGAGGAGGAAGGATTATCTATGGCTGAGATGATGAAAAAACAGATGCAGAAGATTGAGGAACTCACACTTTATGTGATTGAACAGAATAAAAAAATAGAAAATCAGCACAATGAAATTTCGGTATTGAAACAAGAATTAGCTAAAATGCAAAAGAATATGAATTAACCGCAGACGGACGCAGATGGACGCAGACATGAAAAAGACTAAAACTTTGAGCCCGGACGATCCGCCGTCGTTAATAACTATGTCGGGACAGGCCTGTCCGGCCTCAAGGTGTCATCAATTTAAAAAAAGGCAGGTATTATTCAAAAAACGTTACTTTTTCGCGGAACAAGTCGTTCCGTGAAAAAAATAAGTTAAACCGTCTGCGAGGATCTGAGAGGATCTGTGGTTAGATAAAAAATATTTACGTTTTGAAAAAACTTTGGAGGTAAAATAATGAAAAATAAAACCCGGTTATTATTGATTTTCATCGTATACACTCTATTCATCATGTTAGGAGATAACAATACAGTCTTTGCATTAACCTATACAAAGGTATCAACTAATGAGAACGCTGCAAGTGCCAGTTCTGCAGAACCAGAATACCCGGCATCCCAGGCCTTTGACACATCCTTGAGCACCTTCTGGTTAACAACGAATACAGGATCTAGTCTGATTCCAGAATGGCTGCAGTATCAGTTACCTTCACCTATGAAAGTAACCAAGTATAGGATCTACGCGTCTACATCCCTTCTATCCTGTGATTTTAAGGGAAGTGTTGATGGCTCCAACTGGGTATCGCTGGATACTCAAAGTGACCTTGCAGAAGAACAATGGCACGATATTACCTTTACTAATACTACATCATATCAATACTATCGTATTGATATGATTGGTTCTTTCCAGTGCGTGCCATTATATCCATCTGTAGGTGTAATTTGCAGGAATACTGTCAAAATTAATGAATTTGAGCTTTATATTGCTTCGGCAACAGTTAATATCACAGCGAATCCATCAAGCATTAGCTGGGGTTATTCAAGTACAATTTCATGGACTTCTCAAAACTCCTCCAGTGTTTCAATCGCCGGTATCGGTAGTGGATTAAATCCAAACGATTCAGTTGTTGTGTGGCCTGAAGTAACAACAACATACGAAATAACTGCCTATGGTATCGATACCAGTACAGCCACCGACAGTATTCAGGTAACAGTAAATAATCCATGCCAATGCTCTCCTTCAGGAGCACTTTCCGGGACATACGAATGTGGAGGTGATATGATAACGAGCGGTACAGTTTCGTCCGGAGTAGCCGCGACTTTAATGTCCGCAGGAAGCATCACTTTATCTCCGGGTTTTCACGCGTATTCAGGGAGTACATTCACTGCAAAGATCGGACTTGTAACAGATAATGATCCTGGTGGGGCAGACGGTCTTTATGACTGCTGGGAAAGGGAATATTTTGGCAGCCTTGATGAAACAGCAAATGGAGATTGGGATCAGGATGGTTTAACTAATTTACAGGAATATTTGCATGGAACATCTCCAACAAATCCTGATACTGATGGAGACGGGATGCCGGACAATTGGGAAGTATTATATGGCCTTAATCCACTTGTTAATGATGCTGATGGCGATATGGATAACGATGGATATACGAATTTTATAGAATATGGAGCTCAAACTGATCCTGGTGACATAAACAGTTTTCCCGAGTATATCTATCATTTTAATTATGACAATAATGGGAACCTGACGACAATGGAAGAGCATGAATAAATACCAATTAAAATATGATAAATGATTACCTCATCTTATTTAACAACGCATATAAAAGCATGAAACGCGACCAAAACATCGAGGAGGAACAAAATGCTTATTACTACAGATATAAATCGCAGGCCGATATTTAAATACACAGCATGGCTTATCCTGTATATTTTCTTTATTAATTTTCTGAGTTACCCTGTTTTTGCTTATCCGGCACCGACAAAAATTGACCACAAGATATCTGTTGGTGAGATTATAAATTCAGTACTAAACCTGTTTGCCTCAGAAGCAGAAGCATCCGAAGATGCTTTTTTCCCAAGTTTTGGCAGCGGCGGGACACCAAATATAAATGCATATACAGGTAGTTTTTCCTATTCCTATCCCATAGCAGTTCCCCCGGGGAGGGGTGGTCTTGCTCCATCCTTGAGCCTTAGCTATACAAGCGCACAGCGTGACGGATGGTTAGGGGTTGGCTGGGATCTTACCATAAGCTCTATTGAACGGGAAACCAAGTTTGGAAAACCAGATTATGACGATAATGACACTTTTATATTGAAAATGATGGGGGCTTCTTTAGAGCTGGTAAAAGAAGGAACCGAATACCGGTTAAAAGACGAGAGTATGTTTTTACGCATATTAAAATCAGGAGACTCCTGGATGGTAACCGATAAATCCGGGACAAAATACTATTTTGGTGAGGAGAATACCAATAGTAGACTTGACGACGGTATTTCAGGCACTAATGGCTCTTTTAGATGGTATCTGAACAGAATGGTGGATTTAAATGGTAATACTGTAAATTTTGCTTATGATCATGACGTGACCAACAAACAGGTATATCCTTTACAAATAGATTATGATTTAAATAACCATGTGGTATTCGTCTTTGAGAGTAAGACAGATGCCCCTGCCATGTATAACACGTTTTTTAAGGTCAAGACTTTAAGAAGGTTAAAAAGTATAGAGGTATATCATGGTTCTGTGTCTAATCCTGCTGATCTGGTGCGGAGTTATGAACTAACCTATGATTATAGCGGCAGTTCTTCACGGTCCATATTAACAAGCATTCAAGCCTATGGCAAAAATGGAGTCTCTCTACCCGCAATGACTATGGAATGGCCTCAGGGAGTTGACGGCTTTGATGATAAAACATTATGGCTGAGCAAACTGGATCCAATCACCGAAGATCCAACATATAATCCTAATTTTCATTTTTTGGGTGACTTTAATGGAGACGGCAAATCGGACTTCATGTGGTACCGTTATAGCTGGCGTGTAAGCCTGTCAAACGGTAATGGCTTTGATGATCCATCCTATTGGCTTACAGGGCTTGATGTACCGGATGGAGTCCAAATAAATCACCCGGAAGGCAACAAATATCAATTTGTTGCTGATTTTAATGGTGATGGTATGACAGATTATATGTGGTACTGTGATGGTTGGTATGTAGCCCTGTCAAACGGCAATGACTTTAATACACCTAGCAAGTGGCTTACAAGTAATGGCGGGCCAGGGGGATGCCCAACAATTAATCCGGGGGGTAGTGATTTTCAATTTGTTGGTGATTTTAACGGCGATGGTAAGACAGATTATATGTGGCACTATAATGGCTGGCATGTAGCCCTCTCAAACGGTAATGGTTTTGATACACCTACCACATGGCTGGCAAATAATGACGGGCCAGGGGGGTGTCGAACATATAACAGTTCCGGTAGATTATATCAATTTGTTGCTGATTTTAATGGTGATGGCAAATCAGATTATATGTGGTACCAAAATAATTTCTGGAATGTGGCCCTCTCAAACGGCAACGATTTTAATACCCCCACCACATGGCTTTACCGGTATGGCGGACCAGGTACGTGTGAAACATATAATGCTGACGGTCATCGAAGATTAGGCGATTTTAATGGCGATGGTAAAACAGATTATATGTGGTACAATAATGACTGGCATGTAGCTCTGTCAACAGGTTATGCTTTTGCTGTCCCTACAACATGGTTGAACGCTAATGGCGGACCAAACGGAGACGAAACATATAATGATGATGGACTTGAATATACCGGTGATTTTAATGGTGATGGCAAATCAGATTATATTTGGATGACCGATTCTACCAAATGGAATGTGGCCATCTCAGACGGCAGCAGGTTTAAGCCGCCAACCCAATGGACGAGTGATTGTACGGGTGCATTGTCGAATGGACAATCTATTGGGGACCATAATGGTGATGGTAAATCAGACTTGATGTACTATTATAATTATTATGCAGGTGGAGGCTGGATGGTTCTAATTAATACATCACTGCAGCCGGATCATATTCTGGAAGTTAATTCTCCTCTTGGCGCTACCACCACAGTGCAGTATATCCCATCCTCCGAATGGGATAACGAATATCTTCCCTTTAAATTGTATACAGTAGGATCCATTACAACTACCGATAATCAGGATCATTCAGCCGGCCAGACATATACATATGAGGGCGGTAAATATGATCCGGTGTCAAGAGAATTCAGGGGTTTCAATACGGTAACAGCAACAGATGAAGTGACAGGTTTAACAACAATATCCACCTATCTTCAAACACAAATATACCAGGGCCGTTTACTGGAATCGGAAACATGGGACATATATAACAAACTGGTTTCCTATACTCATAACACCTGGTCCCAAAAAGATTTTTCTGCTGACAGGCATTTTGTATATTTATCCGAAATTGAAGTTAACAAGTATGACAAGAATGCCCAGGATATAAATGATCCACCTCTGGCTACCATAACAACCGAATATGAATACTCGGATGATGATTATGGAAATCTTGTGTCTGAACATAAATATACGTCTGATGGAATAAGTAGGTTCACAAGGACGGACTTTTTAAACGATGAAACAACCTGGGTATTGGGAAAACCTTCGAATATTCGTATTGGGACGTCTGATCCGGGGCCTACTGGAACACAGGCCCTTCGTGAAACCAAGATGACATATGACTCTATTTGGCGCCTGCATGAAAAGAAGCTGATTCACTGGGAAGACAGTACAGAATATGAATATACAACTTCATACACATATGACTCCTATGGGAATATCCTGACAGAGACAGATCCAAGGGGAAATTCAACAACAATAGTATATGACAGTAACAGTATGTTTCCTGTGACTACAACCAACGCCCTTGGACATACAGTTACCAGGACGTTTGATCCTGGCTTTGGTGCTGTTCTTACAGAAACAGATCCAAACAACCAGACAACTACTTTTACTTATGACGAGTTTGGCAGAAAGAATACAATAACCTATCCTGATAATTCGGTAAAAACATATACATATAATATCTCAACAGGAAACCATTATACAACAGTGCAGACTACAGGTAATCCAACAGCTACAGTGTACTACGATAATTTTGGAAGAAAAACGCAGGAAAGAGTAACAGACGGAACAAAAACAATAATCACAGACACCACCTATGATAACGCCGGAAGGGTTACAGCCAAGTCAATTCCACATTATTCCGGTGATACTGTTTACTGGACTACATATCAGTATGATGCCCAGCGAGGATATATGAGCAGGCAGGACAACCCGGATTCAACATACAAAACCATAATCCAAAACGGACTTACAGAAACAATAATCGATGAAAAAAATCACAGCAAGACAATAACAAAGGACTCCCTGGGGAGGCTTAAAAAAGTTGTTGAAGCTACCAGCGGTACTACTGAGTATGAATATGATATATTTAATAACCTGGTCCATGTGAAAGATCCTGTGGGTAATATAACTAGTATAGAATATGATGATCTTGGCCAGAAGGTGTTGATGGATGATCCTTACATGGGGCACTGGGAGTATGACTATGATAAAAACGGGAATCTTATATGGCAGAAGGATGCAAACCTTAATGAGATTGATATCACATATGATGAATTGAACAGACCGGATTATAAAATATATTATGATGATAATATAAAAATAGACTACACCTATGATGAGACAGCTCAGGATTATTATAATACAGGTGTGCTGACAACTCTCGAGACATTAGATATCAGTGATCCCTATAATGAGATGGTAACCAGTGCCATAGAATATAATTATGATAATATGGGTCGTGAGGTAAAAGAGATAAGAACGATAGATGGTACGGAATATCAGACGGATAAGAAATACGATACTGGCGGAAAACTTGAATATATAATCTACCCTGACAGCGCTAGAACACGCTATGATTATCAATATCATGGAATGGGCTATTTAAAAGAAGTCAGAAAACACAATGCAGCTTATCCTTATATCGAAATTCTGGATTCTGATTATAATGCCCTGGGGCAGATGGATTATGCTTACTATGGTAATGGCACAAGCACCACATATGAATATTATGATGGCAATTTTCGCCTGAAGAATTTAATTACTGCCGATAGTGATGGCAACGACATCCAATCCATTCACTATGTATTTGATGAAGTTGGAAATATCGATACAATGAATGTTACCACTAATACGGATGCTGCCTACACAGTCAACTATGATTTTAACTATGATGAGGTAGACCGTCTGTATGATGCAACTGCCACTTGTTCAAATGATCCTGCCCGTGTCTACAGCCAGGATTACCATTATGACCTTGCCGGTAACATGATAAAGAAAGAAGGTATTGGAGGCTGGGAAGTGTTAACATGGGAATCAGATTATAACAGACCGAGAATGAGACCCCAGACTGTAAGATTTGACTATGAAGTAGCAGGTGTAGGCCAGAGAAACATATTAAATAATCAGGATAATAAACCGATACAAATATCATATAAAGGCAACACAACAACCCTGACCTATGATGGAACCGGTAACAGGATTAAAAAGGTAAGTGGCTCTGAAACGGTTATATATGTCGGAGGAATATTTGAATTAAGAAACGGACAGGCAATGAGCCATATATTTGCCGATGGTAAAAAAATCGTTACATTATCAAATGGCAAAGAATATTACACTCACTCCGATCATCTAGGTTCAACAAGTGTTGTGACTGATGAAACCGGAACTATAGTAGAGGAGATAGGTTATCTCCCGTTCGGTGCAACCCTGTTCAGAAACGTCTTCAATGGCAGCACATGGGAATCTGCCTATCGTTTTACCGGCCAGGAGTTTGATGAGGAGTATCATCTCTATAACTATGGCGCACGACTTTACGATCCGATAATGTGCAGGTTTATTGCACCTGATACCATTGTACCAAACTGGACTAATCCGCAGAGTCTTAATAGGTACTCATATTGCTACAACAATCCGTTGATCTATGTCGATCCCAGTGGGCATATAGGGTTTCTTGCTGCGGTATTCATGGGAGCGTGGATAGGTGGATCTGTTGCTATACTTACCGGCGGCAATGTCCTGCAAGGAATGTTATGTGGTGCTATATCAGGTGGTTTCTTTTATGGTGCTGGGGTTTTAGCTGCGGCTGGGAAAAATGCTGTATTGGTACATGCTGGTGCTGGAGCCGCTTCAGGAGGAATAAACGCGGCAATATCAGGCGGCAATATTCTTCAAGGAATTGGGATAGGAGCGTTCTCGGCTGGTGTATCTAAATATTTTGGTATTGGAAAATTACCCGGGCGGATGGCA
>JASFHE010000139.1:0-11731 GCA_050123415.1 Desulfobacteraceae bacterium
GTAAAATATTTTTTTGCCATAACTTTATAAAACCTGAACCTGCCGAATGGTCGGCAGGCCGGGTTATTATAACTATATCTGCATAATATTTCGATGAATTTTCAATCATTAGATAAAAACAGGCTGACAGCAGCGGGGATATATCTTTCTCTCATCCTTTTCTGTTCCGCATGCGCGAATAATCAGGAATATATAAAGTATACTACGGATCAGATAAATGCCCTCCGGAAAACAACAACGGAGCTGAAGGAATCAACTGATTCAAAGATCGATACCATAAACTCCAGTCAGGCAGCTATAATGGTAGAAATCGAGGCACTCAAAAAGGACCTGAGGGAACTGACCGGAAGGCTGGAAGATAATGAGAATCTGATAAAATATATCCGGGAGAAGGAGCTGGGAGAAAAGGGCGATGCCAGGACAGAACTCAGCAGGGCTGTTGAAAAGATTGAACGCCTTGAGAAGATGGTAAATTATCATCATAGATATCTCAATCTGGAGCCCTTTATTTATATCGACAGTAAAGACGGAACTGAAAAACCTGCGGGCGACAGTGATGCAACCATCCTGAATACAATCGGCGGGGTTGAAAAACCAAAGGATGAAATTTTTTATGAGTCCGGCCTCGACCTGTTTAAAGATGAAAAATATGAGCAGGCTTTAAGCAGTTTTAAAGCATTTCTGGATACCTATCCGAAATCCGACTTTGCTGATAATGCGCAATTCTGGATTGGTGAGTGTTTTATGGGGCTTAAACAGTATAATCATGCCATCCTGGAGTTCGAAAAAGTTATTAAAAACTATCCCAAAGGAAATAAGGTTCCCAACGCCATGTACCGCCAGGCGATCGCATTCCAGAAGAGTGATGATTCAACCGGTGCAAAGATACGTTTAGAAATACTTATTAAAAAATATCCCGAATCACCTGAAGCGGCAGAAGCCGAAAAAAAGTTATCTAAGATGAAGTGACCTATTAATTGCTCCATACCTGATATTTCTCCTTTATATCCATGACAGGCTGATAAAAAAGTTAAAAACATCCATTTGCGGTTAAAATGTCTTTTTTAAGCCGTATTTTACAATTATATGGGTAATTTTCTGCTTTAAACTCATGTCCGGACAGGTATTTCTCCTGTTTAATCTATTAATTTATAATATTATTTATATAATTATCATTAATTATACAGAAACTAATGCATAACAATAAAAAACAAATAAAGTATATGAATATAAGATAACTTTACCCACTGTTGACCATTTATTGTATTGACTTTCTACCTTTGAGAGATTATAAATAATAATACGGAGTTTTCGATTATTTCATTAATCTATATCATAAACAGGGAGTTTACCATGCCACAGATAATGACAACAAAAGAATTAGCAAAATATCTTAAGCTGCACGAGATAACCATATGCAAATATGCCGCGGAAGATAAAATTCCTGCTATAAGAATAGGCCGGGTATGGCGCTTTGATAAGAACGCAATTGATGAGTGGATAGCAAGCGGCGGCAAAAAGAAAATTTAATATTGCAATGAAGAGACAAAAGTATATTGAACCGACGTTGTTTAAGATAATACCGATACACTTTCAATGTATATCAATACAAAAGATATGGCTTTCGTAATTCATTAAAATCCTCATACTCTGAAAGCCATATTTTTTTTATCTCAAACATCCCCTCCCCATCCTGGATCGCACCTCTTAAGGCAGAATTTCCCAATATAAGATCAATCGGCATTTTTTTGTATTCATATTCATAGGGCGGATTTTTCCACTCAAAATCTTCTTTATGGGTTTCAATAATAGTCTTTAACAGGGCGATTGCTGTTTCATATGATCGAAAGGTATGTTTGTCCCGGATATGAATCATGAAACCCCTGCATATTCCACCCTGCCACTTATTGAATGTTGGCCGAAAGGATACTTCCCTTAGAAAACATCCTGATAAGAATTCTACCGGTATATTATTCAGTATATGCCCGGTATCAAGATAAGGCGCACCGAATATTTCAAAGGGACGGCATGTTCCTCTTCCTTCGGAAAGGTTTGTCCCTTCCCAGATCACCTGGCCTGGATAAACACAGGCAGTTTCAGGGATAGGCATGTTTGGTGATGGTACGGCCCAGGGCATGCCGGTATTTTCCCACAGCATTGAACGGTTCCATCCTTCCATTTTTATTATCTCCAGTTCACAGCCGATAGTAAGTTCTTTGTTGAACAGTAGCGCCAGTTCTCCCATAGTCATACCATGCCTCATGGGGATTTTCCATGGGCCTACAAAGGAGTATAGTTCGGGAACCAGGAGGTTCCCTTCCATTATATCTCCTCCAAGTGGATTCGGCCTGTCAAGAATTACTACTTTTTTCCCGCATCCGGCTGCTGCCTTCATGCAGTTGAGCATGGTTGACGCGAATGTGTATACCCTGGTACCTACATCCTGCATGTCTATCAGGAGGATATCAACAAGGTCCATCATTTCACCTGCAGGCTCTCTCAGGTCGCTGTAGAGGCTGAATATGGGTACTCGGAGAGAGTTATCAACTGAATGTACTGTTTCAATCATATTGTCCTGATCTTCACCCGCATAACCGTGCTGTGGACCGAACAGTGCCTTCAGATCGCCCGGACACAGGCCGGAGACAATGTCTTTCGCGTGGATCAAATCTCCGGTTACAGATGCCTGGTTTGAAAGAAGACCTATGCGGCATCCCCTGTATTTTTTGTGGTATTCTTCTTTAAATACGTCAAGGCCTGACAATACGGACATTACTATCCCTTTAATGAAGATTAATGATTATTAAAAAATTATCGCGGGATTACCTTCACTTCCTGTCCGGGAAAGATCGTACTGTTTGCTGTAAGGTTATTTATCTTAAGAAAATCATACAGATTCATGCTGTGTCTTTTAGCGATCAGGTATGGAGAATCACCACGTCTTACAGTATAACTCCGGCTGTCCCCTGCTTTGACCTGAGTTACGCTGCCGGATATCATGAGTACCTGGCCTATTTTAAGCCAGTTGCTTTGAATTCCGTTGATTGCCTTTATTGATTTGACAGTGGTGCCGAAACGGTCAGCTATCTTCCACAGAGAATCGCCTTTTCGGACGACATATCTGGTAGGTGTGCCGGATGATACAGCATGGGTTGATGGTGATGTATATTTACCTGTCGGGATTTTAAGTTTCCAGCCGGCCCTCAGATAATTCTTGCTCTTGAGTCCGTTCATATTCATGATTGATCTCATGGATGTATTGTACTTGTCGGCAATAACAGATAAAGATTCCCCGTTTCGCACTCTATGGATAACATATGCCGGTACAGGAGGAACATATACAGGGATATCCTGTAATTTTGCCATAAGGATTTCGCCTTTTCCCTCAGGTATCTTCAGTTCATATGTATCATCCGGCGTCACATTCTGGCGTAATTCGGAGTTGAGCTCCTTTAGCAGTTTATGATCAACATCAATTTCCTTTGCCAGGGTCTTTAATAACATTTGTTTGCTGATATTGATTTTCTCATATTTGAGTTCTGCTTCCAGCGGGGGAAGTTCAATTCCATATTTTGCCGGGTCATTCAGTATATACTGTACTGCCATAAATTTAGGTAAATAAAAGGCTGTTTCACGGGGCAGTTTTTCATAAAGGTCCCAGAAGTTATCCATGTAACTTATTTTTTGATTACGTATTACCCTTAATACCCTTGCTTCACCACAATTATAGGACGCCAGAGCAGTCGTCCATTCACCGAAAATCTGATGTAATTCTTTAAGATATGCGATAGCGGCCTTTGTTGATTTTTCAGGGTCCATCCTTTCATCTCTCCAGGTGTCCCTTTTAAGACCGTATTTGTAGCCTGTAGAGGCGATAAACTGCCACATCCCTAACGCACGTGCGCTTGAATAAGCCCCTGTGTTATATCCGCTTTCTATAAAGGGAAGCCATGATAATTCTTCCGGCAGACCTGCCTTCTGAAGTTCCCTCACAATCGCCGGCCGGTATTTGCCTGATCTCGCGTAAACCTTGAGGAACCATTTTTTCTCTTTTCCCTTGAACATGTTAATAGCCTTCTGAACATGGCTGTTCATGACAAGAGGTATTGCCTTATGGAAACCGTTTGCCGTAGTATACCGTGATGAGTATACCTCAAGCGTTTTTTTCGCAATCGCAATCCGAACGTCCTCCAGCTGCTGGATGATTTCAGGGCTGGCATTGTTGTCTATCCTTAGAGTATAGGAATATGCCCTATCAAGACAGTCTATTGCATTTTCCAGTGCACCCTGTTCCCAGAACTCATTTGATGCCTGTAAATGTTCCAGGGCAGAATCGATGAGTTCCTGATCGGTGGGTATTTCTTCTGCTACCTTTTCCACAACAGGGGCAGGCTTGTCGGCGGTTTTCTCCGGCACTTCCTGTTTTTCGACGGGGACATTGTCACCTTCACTTGTTTCTGCGACAGATGCCTGTTCTGCCACCTCGGGATTTTGATCCTTTTCAACTTCAGACACAGCCTGGTCAACAGTTAAGGAAGAATTTTTATCAGTTGTTATACATCCTGCAAGCAATAAACCCAGAAGGATTACGGTGAGGGAGGGGATTTTCCTGCTAAAAAACATATTCGATTTCCTTTCAGACTCATGCCTTTGTAACATTCTCTTTAAGCATCGAAGAATTTTCAGGAGAATTTGAGATAAATGAGATAGTTACATATATCGTATCGGTCTAATGTTATTGAGTCTTGAACAAATTATCCTGTTTATTTTTCTACGGGTGTTGAGGGAGTATAAAAAAACCAAAATGATTGGTCAATAGATTATAACAGCCGTCGGCTGATCGGGGTTGATTAATCAAATATGAACAGGTATTATTCCGATACTGCCTGCCATGTCCGGTGCAGCATTGAATTTATAAGGAGAGATATTCCGTATCATTATCTATTAAGATGTCAAAACTGGATCTTGTAAAAAAGGGTAACCATGATGCTAAGAAAAGACAGTGTCTTGCCTGCGGAAGAACAGGGCTTGACGCAAGAAGAAGATACTGTTCAAGCGAATGCAGAAAACAGATTATGTGGGTCCTTTCTCTTTCAAAGGGGCTCTTGAGTATTTTTAATGCAAGGTATGCCTCATTTTCTTTTAACAGGAATTATGTGTTTCTCGATATTTTACCTGTATGGTCAGGGGAGATCTCAAGGTTTTCCCATAAAAGAACACACGGGAAAAAACCCGCTGATGATCTTAAAAAACTTATACTTGATTCAGGCAGTGAGTGGTATTCTATCATCGATAATAATAACTCAAAGAGTTTTGCCAGCCTTTCTCTCCTGCAGAGAAACTGCAACAGTGCATTATCCGTAAGGGCAATCAGGCCGGACAACAGAAAGAAACCCCGCTTTTCGAAAGTCGAAAAAGAATCACTTAAATGTTTAAAATTGAAGCTTGAGGAGCTTGTCTCGGAGGAGAAAACTTCGAAGATAAAATCAGCCTATAAAAAGATGGCTAGGATACATCACCCTGATGTGGGTGGTGATGCCGAAGAATTTAGAAAAGTCAAGGATGCCCATGAACAGATGCTCATGTGGGCAAAAAATCCGCAATACACCTCAAGGAAAGCCCTGGCAGACTGCTGGTCATATGATGCCTCAACCAACAAGTGGGCTCCGCCATTATAAAAGGTATCTAAATGCCTGTTGATATTTCCGTAAAGAAAATCCTTGAAAACAAAAAGATAACAGCATCCGCGCCATGCAGGATAGATGCCGGCGGCACATGGGATATCAAGGCAATGTCCCTTCCTTTTGAGAGATATCAGCCGGCTACTTTCAATATAGCCCTTAACCTTAGAACAACGATCTCTCTTTTACCTTTCAGGGATGGCATGGTGAGGGTAACATCCGAAGGCTTTCCCGAAGGAATAACCTGTACCACCCGAAATATAAGATTATCAGATCAATTTTCAATTTTTTTTGCCGCAGTTAACTATTTTGGTTTCACGGGACTTGAAATAAAAATCAGTTCCGAATCACCTGTCAAATCAGCCCTGGGGGGCTCAAGTACCGCGCTGGTGGCGCTTTTAAAGGCCCTGGCAAAACTCAGTGAAATTACCGGCAGTAACCGGCGTTTTTCAAAAAAAGATATCCTTTATCTGGGTTATCATCTTGAAGACGGGATCAGTGGTGGTAATTGTGGCATGCAGGACCAGGCCGCGGCTGTCTATGGCGGTGTGAACGGCTGGTTATGGAATTACAGCAACAGGAAGATGCCGGTTAAAAGAGAAAAGCTGCTTGATAACAATGGCATGAAGCAGCTTTCAAAGAGAATCCTGGTTGCATACAGCGGGAAATGGCATGTTTCGGCCGGTACAAACAGGGTATGGCTTAAAAATTTTCTGGATGGCAGGACAAGGAGCGGCTGGCTGGAGGCAAACGCTGTTGTGAAAGAGCTTATAAAGTCGGTTAAATCCATGGAATGGCAGGAATCAGTAAGATATGTAAAGGAAGAAATGAAACTCAGACGCAGGATTACACCGGATGCGCTTATACCTGAGACATCATTGCTTATAAAAGATGCTGAAAAAACCGGGTGCGGAGCAAGGTTCGCGGGGGCAGGGGCAGGGGGATCTGTGTGGGCACTGGGTGAACCTGAAGATATTGACCGGTTGAAAAACAAGTGGGAAAAGAGTTTTTCAAAAATAAAAGGCGCATATATGATTCAATGCGCTGTTGATCCGAAAGGGGTTTTCTAACCCTATATCTTACCTTCTTTCTCAAAGGTATCGAGAAATACCCTGTAAAATTTTTCATTATCCCCGATCCCGCGTTTAAGTATAGGGGCAAAATTCACAAGATCCTTTGTATTAACAACCATGTTGGCACTCATCGCAAAGGCCATCATCTCATCCATTGTCTGATATTTTTCTCCTATAATTGTTAAAAAGATACCCCGCCTGATAGACATGGACAGATGATTAAGGTAATTCATGATCGGCCCTCCGACAATCTCCTGTCCGTCAAAACCATCTGCAAGGACCATTAAATCAAACTGGTGAAACCTGAGTTTTAACAGGGCTTCTCTTATTGTGGGGACAGTAATAAACTTGTAATTATGTCCCTCAATCGCCGGTTTTATTTTGTCATGTATGTTTTCATCAGTCATTACCAGGGCGAGTTTTGTTTCTTCATAATAATTGAGAGAATAATCATCACCACTGTCTTCATCGGATATATTGTTCCCCTTTGCAGAAACATCATCACCATTATCCTGGGGATCAATAGTTATCCTGGTTTTACATTTAGGACAATTGATCCGGGCTGCCTGATCCCTGGGTATTTTATCATCGGGGATATTTAGTTTTGCATTACATCCGGAGCAAATTACTTCCATAATAGCCTCCTCAGCATTATTTTCTAATGTTTTTTCTTGCTGTATTGATCATCGATTTTTAGACCTTCAATTTCCGTTGTCTTTTCTCCCCGTTCAGATTTGACCGAATCTATGAGCCTGCCGACTACACCCTTTCTTGACGAGTAACTCAAAGCGGTTTCTTCGGAAATTTTTCCGGCCTTGTAATGATCAACAATGCACTGGTCAAATGTCATCATACCGAAAGGACGGCTGCCTTCTATTATTTCATAGTATGTCTTGCCTTCCGATTCCCCGTTGAGAATTGTGTCCTTAACACGGAGATTTGTTCCCAGTATTTCATGGGCCGCCTGCCTGCCTCCGCCAATTTTTGGAAGCAGCCTCTGGCATACTATCCAGCGTACTGTATCAGCCAGCCTTATCCTTATCTGTTTTTCTTCCTCCTTTTCAAACATGCCGATTATCCTGTTTATTGTCTGGCCTGCATCAACTGTGTGAAGTGTAGTTAAAACAAGATGGCCGGTTTCCGCCGCGGAGAGGCCTATTTCAACAGTCTCCCTGTCTCTCATCTCACCAACAAGGATTACCTTGGGGGCCTGTCTCAGGGCGGCCCTCAATCCTGTTGAAAATGCATCAAAATCATGTCCCATTTCTCTCTGGTTAAAGGTCGCCTTTTTCTGTGAATGAACAAATTCGACCGGGTCCTCAAGAGTTATTACATGTACAGGCTGAGTTTCGTTGATCTCATTTAAAACCGCTGCCAGGGATGTTGATTTACCGCTTCCGGTCGCTCCTGTCACAAAGATTATTCCATTTCTTTCCCCTGGCATTTTCTTGAAGGCCGGAGGAAGTTCCAGTTCATCAACAGTAGGTATTCTTGTGGGAAGCTGCCTCATCACCGTAGAGTAAAACCCCTTTTGGGAAAATACATTAACCCTGAAACGGGCCTTTCCTGCAAGTTGATAGGATGTGTCGCATGAACCTTCCCTGGCCAGGGTTTTTGTCAACCGCCTGTCGGAATTAATGATATTAAGTGCGAGTATCTCTGCCTGAAATGGTGTCAATGATTCAATGGGGGGGGTAAGGTTTACCGGAAGCAGTTGCCCTGACGCCTCAACCTGAAAGGGTTTATCCACTGTCATCAAAAGGTCCGATACGTTTTCGTGGGACTCAAGCATTGTAGTCAATATATTGTCAATCTGCTGTTTTTTCATTTTAATTAACTCCTTTTAAACCAGGTACAAGGCTGTAATAAAGACCTGTCCTGATCAGGCATCGGTAAAATCGGTCGGCGGATTCTTCAGATAAGGCCTGAACGTTTCTTTATTATTACACTTTGCATATGCATCATCAGCGCTGATACGTTTTGCCATCAGGTGATCCATTATGGCATCATCAAGGGTCTGCATACCATATTTTTTACCGGTCTGCATGGCAGAGGGTATCTGGAAGGTCTTTGCTTCTCTTATGAGGTTTCTGACAGCAGGGATAGCTATCATGATTTCAAGGGCTGCAACTCTTCCTTTTCTATCTACACGCTTAAAAAGGTTTTGGGCAATAACTGCTCTTAAACCGTCCGAAAGTGTGTTTCTTATCTGTTCCTGCTGGTTGGCCGGAAAAACTTCAATAACACGGTCAACGGTTTTTGCAGCACTGCTTGTATGCAGGGTGCCAAAGACAAGATGTCCCGTAGATGCAGCTTCAATGGCAAGGCTGATTGTCTCAAGGTCACGCATTTCGCCAACAAGTATGATATCAGGGTCCTCCCTGAGAGCGCCCCTGAGGGCCGCAGCAAAAGATCTTGTATGCAGGCCTACTTCCCTGTGGTTTACGACTGCCTCCTTGCTTTTATGAACAAATTCTATAGGGTCTTCAACAGTGAGGATATGATCTTTTCGTGTTCTGTTTGCCTCGTCAATTATCGCGGCAAGTGTTGTTGATTTGCCGCTTCCGGTAGGCCCGGTAACAAGCACAAGTCCCCTGGGGAGAGATGCCAGTTTTTGAATTACGGGAGGGAGGCCAAGCTGCTCACATGTCAGAATTTCTGACGGGATTTCCCTGAATACTGCCGCGATACCGTATTTCTGATCAAAAAAATTCGCCCTGTAACGTGCAAGCCCCGGGATTTCATAGGCAAAATCCACATCCCCTGTTTCTTCAAAGAGTTTAACCTTGTCTTCAGGAGCAATTTCATAGAGCATCTCCTTTAAAGGATCATTCTCAAGGGTTTTATACTTTATTCTCGTCAACTCACCATTGATGCGAATAACCGGTTGCTGACCTGTTACCAGGTGAAGGTCGGACGCACCCTGCTCATTCATCAGTTTAAAAAAGGCGTCTATCTGTGCCATACTCTAAAATTCCTCCAATAATATGCGCTGCAGTCTTTTATTGAATAAAATTGAATCAGGAAAATTTAATCGTTAATAAATATAAATAGAAATCTCCCACCGTCAGATTGTCAACGGTCAGAGATCCTTTATTTGAATAATAATTAGTCAATTATGCTTGTTTAATAATGCTATAATCTAATATTTTATGTTTAGCAAATCTATATTTACACAGGTGTAATTTTTTTAGCCATAACGCATGCATCCTGTCCTTCAGGATAGAAATCTTTTTTAATCTGCCATATCCTGTATCCGGAATCCGAAAACAGTTTCCTGGCATTTCTATTTTCAATCGCAGTATGAAGAAACATTGCTAATATCCCTGTTTTAAATGCTGCCTTCTCGATTTCCCTTAAAAGAAGTTTTCCAATCCCTTTGCCCTGCCAGCCACTTTCTATGGCAATTGCCAGTAATTCGCTTGAATTATTCTGGTCATACCTGCTGAATGGTTTACTCACCATGGCAAAACCCAGTGACTGGTCCTCATGGCAGGCAATAACAGTTATACTGTACCCGGAAAGATGCCACTTTAGTACTATATCGCCATATTCTCCGAATGGCTTGAAAGCTTTTGCACTCAGGTCCCTGATAAAAATCGAATCAGTGGTAGAAGAAAAGCGAATTTGTATTTCAGGGGCATTATTCATTTCAATATTTGTATTTTTATGCAATAAGTGTACCTTAAATAAAAAAAGCCGGTTTCAATACCATGAAACCGGCTTTTTATTTTTAGACTGTCAGTATCTAGCCTTGAATAAGCTGTTCAACAGATACAACAGCTCCATATTTTTCTTTTAATGCCAGAAGGCCTTTCTTCTGTTCCGCATATATATCAAAGAGTTTTTGCGGAATGTTTTCCTCTTTTCTGTATTCTTCCTCCTGGAGATCGATACGGGAAACAATGTTGTCTATGTAAAAGGCAAACTGTTTGTTGTAAAGATCAACAGGATAATCCTTTTCTATTTCGCTGAAAAGTTTCTTCAGGTCTTCATATTCAGGGATAAAGCCGATCGGCGTATCAATGGCTTCAACATCCCCGTTTGCTCTCTTTTCAAGCCATCCGAGCCAGACCTTTACGTCGCGCTTTTCGCCCAGGAGACCACTTCCTTCTCCGCCCCTTGCCTTGTGTGTAAGAAAATAGTTAAGTCCGCACATTATAGGTTTCTGTTTTAGTTTTGAAGAATTGAAAAAGATAAACTGGGCATTCATGTAATCCGCAAGAGGGCCGGGAATAAAGGGCTGGTTTGCCCAGGGCTGTCTTCTTACACCCGAAACGCCTACTTCAGTTGCTGTTGCGGCAGAAAGCACGGAAGCGCCGATTATCACTCCCTGATCAGGATTTTTGGCTACCCATACAGGAGGCATTGTATCGGCATCGCGGCCGCTGTAGGTAATTATCTTTACTTCAACGCCGTCCGGATCTTCGCCTGCTTTGGGATTATAGTTGCCTATTTCGGTGTTTGACAGTGTACACCTTGAATTCGGATGACTCAACGGAACAGGATTTCCGTTCTTATCTGTTTTGCCTTCAAACCATTCTCCCTGAAAGTTGATACCTTTCTTTGGTGCTTCTTCGCCGTTCCCTACCCAGTGAGGTACATTGTTATCATCGATCAGCACATTAGACCAGATAACCTCGGCACCTTCTTCCCTTAAGCATTTCATGAGGTAGGGGTCGCCTTCGCGGTTGACGTCCTGCACAATACCGAAAATACCGCATTCCGGGTTTATTGCCCTCAGGGTACCGTCTTCGGCAATCCATAGCTGAGCCAGATCGTCACCGATAAAGTCGGATCCGACCATGGCTGTTGTCGTTTTTCCGCAGCCTGAAGGGGCTGCACCGGCAAAGTATGTCTTTCTGCCTCCTTTGCCTGTCATACCTGTAATGAACATATGCTCGGAAAGCTCTTCCTCTTTCCCGTAATAGGTTGCCAGGTCAACGGCAAAACGGTGGTTCCCCTTTTTAAGAAGAA
>JASFHE010000140.1:0-11635 GCA_050123415.1 Desulfobacteraceae bacterium
TATGGGACATCCGGGCATCCACCTCCTGAGACGTTAACTATCATGAGAGATTCTTTATCAACAGTCAGCTTCATGTTGGCTGCCCTGACCATGAGATATTCACCGAAATCCTTTATTTGAAAAAGATCAACCGGTTTTAGCAGGGGGCTGTTAACCGGTACCACCTCAAGTGGTTCCAGATCTTCATCATTAAGTAACCTCAGGATATTCAGTTCTTCTATCAGGGGGAACTCAATAACAAGATCGCATCCGCTTCTTATCTCAGGCGGAGGGCCCATTACCCTGATGTTCCAGCCGTTTTCCTTTAAAGCCTTCTCTGCACGGATTACTTCACTGGTGTTTTCAAAGACAAAGAGCCCAAGATCATTTTTTGTTTTTTTTTTCGATCCTGATATTTTTTCCCTTAGAGCATTTAAAATACCCAAAATCAATCCTTACTTATTGATATCCTGAAAAATTCGTCTTCTTCTTTTACATCTGTTACCTGCCACCCCTGGCTTCCGGCAGCCCTGCTGACATTTTCCTTAGAGGTTTCGGTATCAACAAGAATTTCCATTTCGCCTTTATCCTGCTTTTTGATGTTGTCGAGTGTCATAAGTACGGGTTGAGGGCAACTCAAACCTCTTGCGTCTATTGTAGTTCCCATAATATTCTCCTTTTAAATCCGGATGTTGCAGCAGCCATCCACTTCAGCATCCGGTTAAACTATTTTTGTCTCATTGTAAAGCCAATATACAGGCAGACTATAAATCCTATTACAACTGCAGCGATCCCGTGCGCCCCAACGCCTTTTGGAGAACTGGCAAGCGCGAAATTATGAGCAAATGCGGCGCCCGTGATCATCCCGAATACAAATACCGCTGCGTCACCGTCCCCTTCACCTGCCAGAAATAGCTGACGTCCGGGGCATCCTCCGGCAAGCGCGAATGCCAGGCCGGCAAGCGCCATCCCTGCAAAATTCCATATATGCATTGTATGGGCAACAGGCTGACCTTCAAAGCCGGGTTTAAACTGGCCTACTATAAGGTTTACAACAAAGGCTGCTATAACAAGGGAAATAATGCCAAGCAGTAAGTGGGCCTGCCTGAAAAGTATAAGATCCCTGAATGCCCCCATTGTACAGAAACGGCTCCTCTGTGCAAGAAAGCCGACCGCAAGACCAGCTATAAGAGCGATAATGAGAGGAGCATGCATGGCGCCGGGGCCTTTCAGGCTGTAGAAGAGTATACCGTTTTTATCCTGGCCCTGGATCTGGGGAAATATAAACATAAATACAAGAAAACCTGCCATGAGTATCGGCATTAAAAGACCGACCGAAGAGTAGGTTTTCTGGCTTCTTCCAAGGTTATAACCGTTTTTAAGAAAAAGGGTTCCGATCCAGATACCCGCGACTAATCCGGCTAATCCTAAAATTGCATTCCAGTCTCCGCCGGCAAGCCTGAGCAGACCGCGCCAGGGACAGCCCAGAAAGACAAGAGCTCCAATCATGGCGAATGCACCAAGAAAAAACCTTACTATAGGAGCTGATCCGGCCCTTGATTTGTATTCCTTAAAAATCGATGCGGCGGCTAATGAGCCAATAACAAATCCGATGATTTCGGGTCTCATATACTGAACCACTGCGGCCCTGTGAAGACCCACAGCACCTGCAATATCCCTGTTAAAACAGGCAACACATATACCCATGTTGCCGGGATTTCCCCATTTCTGGAGCAATGCGGCCAGAATGCCTATAAACGCGCCTACACTTATAATTCCCCATCTGGTTGCAAAAAAGTTTTTCATCTGTGACATAATAGCTCCTTCATGTTAGTTAATCGATCTTCCTGTTTTCCTCTTTAGTGAAGTTGTCTGTCTGTATGATATAAACAGAAAATCACTAAATAATAAAATCAAGGAAGTCAAACAGGATATACCAATGATGCTGTCATTATTAATAGGGATTTCCATTTAAAATTCATGTTAATTATCTGAAATTAAATATCCTGATTACACTGTATAAAGACTATTTTTCATTATTTTATGTAATTATGACATATGTTTTGTTTCTATGAAGAATATATTCAAAAAGACATCAAATATAGGTTTGTCCGACCATATAATCATGGCGCATAGGAAAAACCAGTTTGACATAAAGGGGTATCTTAATTTAAATTTTTTCATTTTTTGATTGTCATCTTAAGGAGATGGTTCATGTTACATTTTTTCAGCTTTACCTGAGCTTTTTTAATCATTTGGCTTGGATTTTAAATTTGATATTATAATGGTGGCGCTTTAAAAATAAATACTGTCATGCCTCATTGTTTTTTCCCACCTTTTACCAATCTGATTATAGGATCCGATTGACGATATTTCAGATAATAATATGATTTTTGTTAACAAATCAAAGGATGGTTCATTTCTATTTGCAATTGTGCAGTCTGATTAATGTATTTTCTTTGCCTGTTAAGGCAAATGTAATGAAATTTGAGATGAAAATGATTCAACTACTTCGACGAACTATCCAGGTGCTGGTGATACTCCTTATTATTGCTATCCCCTTTTTGACCATTCACAGTGGCGACATAATCCCTCAATCATTTGTTCCAAAAGGTTCCACCTGGTCCATTACTATCTTTGGATATACCATATCAGACCCTCTATCCGTGCTCGGGAGCATATTTGCCAGCAGAGAAATATATATCCCTCTGTTGCTTACAGCTTTAATTCCTCTTATTTTTACCGTTCTTTTAGGAAGAGTGTTTTGTGGCTGGCTTTGCCCTATGAACTTAATCCTGGAAATCAACGATAAGATAAGAAATCTGTTCAAGAAGACAGGAAATAAACCCTACAATTTAGTCTTTAAACGTTTGAATAAATACTATGTCTTGGGAGGCGGGCTTTTTTTAACTGTGGTATTAGGATTTCAGGTGTTTCCCCTAATATATCCTCCGGCGATTGTTGGCAGAGAAGTCTTTCATCTGACATTTTTTCATAAATTTGGAACAGGAATTTATTTACTCCTTTTTATACTTTTTTTTGAACTTGCCATTTCCAGGCGATGGTGGTGCAGGTATATCTGTCCGGGCGGGGCCTTGCTATCGTTAATCGGCAAGCGGAGGCTTCTTGTCATCCGGGGGAACGAAAAGGAATGCAAGGAGTGTTCAAAATGCATCCGGGCGTGTCCCCTTGGGCTTAATCCGGTACAGGATGGAACTGGTATTGAATGTGACAATTGCGGAATCTGTATTTCGAAATGTCCTCAAAAGAATTTACATTACGGTTTAAGAGTCAAGTAATGGAAATCTAATGGTGTTGAGAAAATGCTTCTTTGATCGGGAGAAAGGATTATGACGATAAAAAGGAGAGAGTTATTAAAGAAATTAAGTGGAGGAGCACTAGGATTGGGAATCGCAATGGGAGGCTCCATGTTGTTCTTTTTGGATGGAGAGTCGAATTCCAGGGATTTTGATAATCTGCATACCTATGGAAATTGTCAGGGGGCTTTGCTTAGACCTCCGGGAGCGGTGGAAGAATCTCATTTTTTAAGTGCGTGTATCGGATGTTTTCAATGCGCCGAGGCCTGTTCAATACAGGCTATCAGGTTTATAAAATCATTGGGAAATCCTCTCGCCAATACTCCTTTCGTCATTCCACAAGAAAAGGGGTGCAACCTTTGTATGGAATGCACCCGGGTTTGTCCCACCGGAGCGTTAAAAAAAATATCGGATGATCGTACAAGCGTTCAAAGAAAGGTCAAAATGGGAGTTGCTGTTGTTGATGAACTGACCTGCCGTGCATACAACAACAGGGCGATATGCGGGGCATGTTACCTCGCATGCCCTTTTTCAAACGAGGCTATCAAGGTAAAAGGTTCATGCTTTAAACCAGTAGTCAATAACGAAAAGTGTGTAGGGTGCGGTTTGTGTGAAGAAGCCTGTCCCCAGGAAACAAAATCGATAAGGGTAAAACGATTATAACAGCATCAAAAATATAAAGCATAAGGGAAAATAAAGTGAGCGAGAAAACGTCATTCAGCCGTAGAGACTTTTTAACAATGTTGCCGATTATTCCAATTTCTGCGGGTCTTTTGCCGGCAGCGTGCAAAAGTAAAGTGCCTGTTGAACACAAGGAAGAAATATTAAAAACGATCTGCTATATCTGTAAAAGAAGCTGTGGGATGGATGTCTATGTTAAAGATGGAAAGATAGAAAAGATAGAGGGAGCGCTGGATAATCCCGTAAGCAAAGGGTATCTGTGCGCCAAAGGAATGGCAGCAAAAGAACTCGTATATGCGCCCGACCGGCTCAAGTATCCCATGAAAAAGGAGGGAGATTCCTGGAAAAGGATTAGCTGGGATGATGCTTTGACCACGATAGCAAAGAAACTGCATGATGGTAAGCAAAAATACGGGCCGGAGTCATTGGTTATTCACACAGGAAAGGGGTCCTATTTTAAGGGTGAATTACGAACCCATGTAAACAAGTTCTGTTCAATTTATGGCACTCCCAATACCTCCTACACATCAAGCCTGTGTTCTGCGGCAGCGGGTATGGCCGCAACTTTGACATACGGAGGCCGGGCATCCGCCGACATCAAAAACACGAACTGTGTCATAGTATGGGGGAGTAATCCCATGGCTTCGAGTCCTGTTCCTGTGGCGAGTGACATTCTTGAAGCCAAGGAAAGAGGGGTCAAGGTTATTGTTATTGATCCCCGTGTAACAGCCACGGCACAGCATGCTGACCTTCATTTGCGGGTCAGGCCGGGAACGGACTGTGCTCTTGCACTTGCCTTTATGAATGTCATCATAAACGAGAAGCTGTATGATGAAAAATTTGTCCAAGAATGGACCATAGGATTCGATGAGCTGTCAAAAGTGGTAAAGGACTATTCCCCTGAAAAGGTGGAAGAACTGACCTGGGTTCCGTCGGGACTTATCAAAGAAGCCGCGCGGCTGTACGGTAAAACCAGGCCTGCCTGTATCGCAAAACGCAACGCGCTTCTGGTTCAGGTAAATGGCATCCAGACGACCCGTGCTATTTGCATCTTACAGGCCATCACCGGCAATCTGGATGTTAAGGGAGGCGGTATTATAAGTAGTGGTTCCGGTGACAATTCAAAGAAAAAGCTGCCTGTAAAACCGATAGGTGCGGTGGAATACCCTGTCTGGTATGAGATGGAATCGCATGCCCAGGCAAATCTGGTACCCGATGCCATATTGAACAACGATCCCTATCCCATAAAAAATATGATCATTATAGGAGGAAATCCGGTTCTGACATTCCCAAATACCAAAAAGTGGAAGAAGGCTTTAAACAGTCTGGAGTTTGTGGTGGCCATGGATTACTTTATGACCGAAACTGCGAAATTTGCTGATATAGTCCTGCCTGCATCAACCTTTTTTGAAATTGATGAGATCGGAGCGCCCCAGGTAATACCAGCGCTTTGGGAATCCATACCGGCCTGGAAATTTGTCTATGAACTGGCAAGGAAGATGGAAATGGAGAAATTTTTCTGGGAGGAAGAGTCCGAGAAAAAGAAATTTAAGAGATACGAAAAGAAAGGCTTCAAGACCCCGTCTGGAAAGGTGGAGATATATTCCGGTACATTGAAGGAATACGGATACGATCCGGTGCCCGTCCACCATGAACCTGTTGAGAGTCCGATAAGCAGTCCGGAGCTGGTCAAAGAATATCCTTTGATTCTCCTGGCAGGAATACAACTGCCCATGTATATGCATTCTCAGTTGCGGAATCTTCCGTCTCTTCGGAGTATTATGCCCCATCCAGTAGTAGAAATAAATGATGTGACAGCCAGGGATCTTAGTATAGCGGATGGAGAAGAGGTGATAGCGGAAACCAAAAGGGGCAGCATCAAACTTCGGGCCAAAATTACAAAGGATATTCTTCCCGGGGTGGTGGCTATATCCCATGGATGGAAAGAGGCCAACGTAAATATTTTGACCAATAATAAGGGCCTGGACCCTATTTCGGGTTTTCCGTCTTTCAATGGACTTTTGTGTAGAGTAAAAAAGCTGTAAATGATTTAAAATTCTATTAGGAGGGTGAAAAATGAAGTGGAAGTGGGAATTTTGTTTTGTGTTGATAATAACTTCACTCTTTATCATGTCAGGGCTGGTTTCTGCTGATGAAAAGGAAGAAGAGGAGAGCGTGAAGTTAGAGAAAATTGTGGTCACTGCTTCTGACGAAGAAGCCATAACCATATCTCCAACAACAACTACAATTAACGTGGATAAATATGTGGCGGCCGGTAATGTACAAACAGTGCAGGATTTACTTGGCGGCGTGCCCGGTGTGGAGATACAAAGATCTTCGGTGGGTGCAAGTGCGCATGAGACGGTACTTCTTAGAGGATTTGATACCGAAGAATTTTTAGTCACTATAGACGGGAGGCCTATTACCGGAGTCAGCGGTAGTTTGAATCTTCCCGTAGACTGGTCATCCCTGTCCCTTGATGGTGTGGAGAAAATCGAGGTGAAAAAGGGCGCTTCATCTGCCGTCTATGGAGATACGTTTGGCGGTGTCATAAACATCGTTATGAAAAAGGGAGTAAAGACGGAGACGTTAAAGCCCAAATTCGGTGTAGAGGGAGAAATCGCCGAATACGACACCCAGAATTTTAGAATCAACATATCAGGAGGTGCGGGATCTTTTTTATATTCACTTTCGGGAGGATACCGGCATTCTGACGGATATCTCAGAAACAATTATACCGATAGCAATGATTCCAACATAAGATTAACCTATCTTACTCCTACGGGAGGCTCTCTGAATATTGGATGGAAAAGAAATGATGTGGAGATAGGGTATCCTCTGGCAAATGATCTAGATGATCCGTTAAGTCAGTATGATCCCAGTTATCCCATTGTACGGGGAGATGCAGATATAGGAAGGCAAACAGGCAACAGCGTGTGTTACATTGGTGGCGACTCTTATTTTAAGAGGAAAACGAATTACTGGGATATTAACTTTAATCAACCTACAACAAAATGGGGCACCTTTAATGCACAATTTTATGCCGATAGAGGAGATCCCCATGACTATCAATATGCCTACTCCTATGATAAGGGGACAAAGACATGGGTTATGGAACAGTCAGTCAGGGAGGGTGATAGGGTTAATACCCGAACCTGGGGAGGAAAATTCAGTCATGAATTTAAACCTGCAAAAGATCATAATTTAATATGGGGATTAGAATACAGCAATCTGGGGCAAACGGCCAGACCGACATGGATTGTCACCACATCTGCGTATATTCAGGATGCATGGGATATCACTCAAAAGCTGAACCTGACCCTTGGTTTCAGGTATGCACACCAGACCGTTGAATTCAATGAAGATACATACATTTATCGTGAACCTCAACCAAAGTCTATATTAACCTATAAATTTACCCCGAAGACCTCCGGGTATATTTCTATTGGCAGGGCCTTTAGCGGACTGGCCTGTTGAGACTGGAATAAATGGTCACGGGGTCCCGTGGCGGATGAACAACCATTAAAAAGTCAGACTGCCATGCAGTATGAAGCAGGTCTCACTCATCAGTTCTTAGATATGCAGGCAAGTCTTTCATATTACTATTATGATATAAGTGATTATATAGCAACATGGAGTACAAGTATTGAATATGCCAGAGGATATTCTTACAATGTTGATTCGGTAAAAATAGGGGGCATTGAATTCTCACTGAGCCGAAGCATTACCGCCAGGCTCAACGGTTTTGCGTCTTACGCGTATCAGTCATATGAAATCGAAGATTCCCTTGCCGGAACCGCAGACTGGTATTATTTTGACCTTAACCCAAAACACACGTTTAATCTGGGGCTGAGGTATAAGGCATTGGAAAACACCCTGATTGCTATGGACCTTCGTTATAAAAGTTCCCGGGGAACCAGAGGCGGGGAGGATATGCCAAGCTATACAATTACCAATTTATCTGTGGAGCAGAGCCTGTTTGAGAAAAAGGTGAAGGCAATTTTCTATGTGAATAATATTTTTGATAAAGAGTATGAAGAAACCTACGGCTATCCTATGCCAGGAACAAACTTTGGATGCCGTTTCAAATTCAGTTTCTGATTCAAAAGGAAAATTATAGCTGCGGATTGCGATAATCTTTTTTAGAAAAAGGATTTATTATTCATATTTTACAGATGGTCCTTGTACTGAACAAGGACCATCTTTGTTATTAATAATTATGAAATCCTGAAAATAAGGAAAGATAAAAAATCGGTCTGGCAGGTAAAAATCCTGGTCATGCCGATTCTGTTATGCTCGGTGCTAACACTGACCACATCATTGCCGGCATCTCCCACCGATTGGGTGTTTGGGAATAGTAATCGGAGTCGATAAAAATATATCAGAAAAACATTTGAAGAGTATATGTACCCGGTAAAAACCATCGTAAAATGATCGATTGTATTTTCTAAATATTTTAAAAATGCTAGAAACTTGGTAAATTTATGACAGACTTTCTTGCAGACACCAGCCATATGCCATCGAGCCAGCAGTTTGATTTCCCTGTGGAATTAGTATCTGAAAAAAAGCAAAATTCCAATTTACTGTTGCGAAGCCTGGTTGTTGTGTCTCTTATTGTGCATACTTTTATCCTTATGCATATAGCAGGAATATACAAGTCAAAGGCTCTTACGTATATTGAATTAACGATGCAGGACATGTCCGGGCGGACTGCGAGAGATATTCCCAGACCCCGTGTCAAGACAGAGACACCTCAGCCCCGGGACATAAAGAGATTGACGATTCCCAGGCAGATGATGCCTAATTTAAAGGTTGAACCTGTTGAAAATGACCTTCCGGACAGTCTTGTGGAGGGGATCAGCATGCCGGACATTACGGATGCTGACGGTATGCAGGTTGCCGACTGGCGCTCGGCTGCACTGGCAGCCTCTCGCGACTATGTGACCTCCAATGACTATTACGAGATGGTCCGGCTTAAAATCGAAAGTCAAAAAAAGTATCCTGAGATAGCAAAAAACAGTCGCATACAGGGACATGTTACCGTATATTTTGTCATTACATCCGATGGGCGCGTCAAGGAAGCTGAGGTTGTGAAAACCTCAAAATATAAGATTCTTGATATAGCGGCTCTGAAAGCAGTACAGGATGCAGCTCCGTTTCAAAGGCCGCCAGAACGTTTTTTTAAAGGACCGGTTTCAATGGAGCTTGTAATTGCCTTTGAGATTATCTAAAGGCAGAGAATTACAAATTTAAAGTAAAAGTTATTTTTGAAACCATCTGAATAGTTATGGAACAAAACAATAAAAAAACCGGCTTAATTAATTTATGCAGATATGTCTTTCCGGTGCTAATACTGTTGATGCTGTTTTTTTCTTTTTCATCGATAGCCTCTGAACTTGAAAAAATAGAAAAGGACACGGACGAAGATGGAAAGATCGATAAAATTCTATACATCAATAAAGAAGGAAAACTCGTAAGGTTTGATATTGACAGCAATGCCGACGGAGTAATAGACAGGTTCCAGTATTATGAAAAAGAAATACTTGTCAAAGTCGAAAGAGACTCCGATGATGACGGAGATCTTGATACCCGTGATTTTTTTAAGGATGAAAAACGTGTGCGTCATGAACGCCTGGACGAAAAAGGAAATATAAGCCAGAAGGTATATTTTGACAGCGAAGAGAATATCCGGAAGGTGGAAAAGGACTCGGATGGGAATAAGTCCTTTGACACCATATATGAATATGAAAAGGGCGCCTTAAAGCTCTCAAAAAAGGATTCGGATGAAGACAGCAAATTTGATATCTTCATTAAATTTGCCAATGACCTTCCGGTTGAAAAAAAGGTCGATTCCAATGAAGACGGAAAGCCCGAACAGATAGTTCTTTTCGACTCAAAGGGCATGCCAAAAGAAAGCAGCCATGACCTTGATGAAGACGGGATAATGGAGACAGTAAGATATTATAAAGAGGGTGAATTGACCTCCCAGAAAAAGGACAGTAACAACGACGGAAAGTTTGATATTTTTACGGAATTTAAAGATGCAAAGCCTGTTACCCAGGATAAGGACACAAATTTTGACGGGACAATGGACCATTTCACCCTTTTTGATGATGAAGGGAATTTAAAGGAGATAAAGGAAGATACAAGGTTTACCGGAAAAATCGACAGGATAAGGACTTATAAAAATCAGGCGCCAGTCAAAACAGTCTATGACCAGGATGGCGACGGTTTTCTTGAGATTGTTTACCTGTATAAAAAGGGAAAGCTTAATCTTGAGACCGTGGATGAGACAAAAGACGGCAAGCCGGACATTACCATATACTTTGATGATAAAGAGGCGAAAAAGCGTGTAGAGTCTGATACCACAAAGGATGGAAAAACAGACACATGGCAGTATTATAATTCCGGTACTATTACACGTCTTGAAAAGGATGAAAACGGTGACAGAAAAGTTGATATGAAGGTTTTATATAAGAAGGAAAAGAAAGTAAAACTTGAAAAAGACTCGGACCTTGACGGCACATTTGAAACAATCCAGTGGTTTGACCGCCCCGGGTGGAGCGCGGTAGTTGAAATAGACGCCAACCTGGACGGTAACCCGGAAATAAGGTCCTTTTTTAAAGACTCTATCCTGTTCATGAAGGAAATCGACCTGGAGAGCGACGGGAAAATAAATGAAAAGGAATATTATAATAAGGGTGGAAAACTCACAAAAAGCGAAATGGATGAGGGAAATGCGGGTTACCTGAATATTGCCTGGTACTATAATGATAAGGAAGAAGCCATTAAGGCTGAGAAAGACAAAAATGGTGACGGCAACCCCGAGGTATGGTTCTATTATAAGAAAGGTATGGTAACCCGTGTTGAGGAAGATAAAAACCTGGATGGAAAGCCTGATCTATGGGAAGAGTATGACGAATCGGAAGCCATAATATTGAGGAAAAAAGACCTGGATTTTGACGGTGTTCCGGATATTATTGAGAATGAAAAGGAAAAGAGAAGCGCAGAACAGGCCCGGATTGCGCAGTAGTCATGTACCTGATCCTGAACGGATTATTAAGGAGGAATAGATGTTTGATTTTTTAGCAAAGGGCGGAATTCTTGTAGTGCCGATACTTTTATGTTCGGTTCTGGCTCTGGCCATATTTGTTGAGCGCATTATCAGGTTTACAAAATTGAGAAGCCGCGGGGCAGGACTGGCTAACAAGACAGTTGAAATGCTTAAGGCCGGGCAACAAAAAGAAGCCCGTAATATGCTCGAAAACAGCAATTCTCCCATGGGCAGGGTCCTTTTACAGGCAATAGATGTAATGGACCAGGACAGGGACACACTTGAAACCGTCATAGCCAATTCTACGGATGAAGAGGTAAGAAGTCTTTCCTCCTATGTGCAGGCCCTGGCTACCATGGGAAATATTGCACCTCTTCTTGGTCTACTGGGTACTGTCATGGGAATGATCAAGGCATTCATGGTCATTCAGCAGATGGGCGGAAAGGTAAATGCTGCAGTGCTCGCCGGAGGTATATGGGAAGCCATGCTCACAACGGCCCTTGGGCTTGCTGTGGCCCTCCCAACAATGGTTGCCCATAGCTACCTGCTTTCGAGAATAGACAAATATGAAGCAAGACTGCAGTCCGGGGCTGTGGCCTTTATC
>JASFHE010000141.1:0-11629 GCA_050123415.1 Desulfobacteraceae bacterium
CTCTTGCATACTGTATCGCGAGTGTATATAAAGAAGTATCAGTGCCAAAATTGTGGATGTTTCAAGCCAATCCAAATTTATATGATAAAAAATAGCACTGTTACTTAGTTAAGAAAAATATATTCAACTGGTTTTAGTTATCTTTGATTTAGTTTTTGTAACTCTCTTGTGAAAAATACAACAAAGTGTGGATTTTCTAAAAAAGAGTTACAGTTAAAATCTGCAAAAAATTGTAGAGAGACTCAGGTAGTCTATCGTTTGAATGGGGACATTTTATTTGCCGGATTAAAATTATCATGATCAAAGTATATTCACCAGTCTCCGTTTTCATTTCCATAGGCTATCGTGTTTTTTTAAATGTAACTGGCACCAATGAGTTACATCTCTTTTCATGGCACGCTGATAGTTTTCAACGACTCTGAGTCTTTCGTAAAAAGTTTATTGTGCAAATACCATAACCATATTAAGAAACTGGTCTAAACATAAAAAGAACGAACTCGGTAATTACCTTTATAACGGTTAACATAACGACGGAATTTCTTGTTAGGTTGTAAGTCTATGGCTTGAGAGTATTATGGTTTGCCTTTAATACACTGATATGCTCCTTTCATTCTTGATATTTTATGATGAAAGGAATATCGGGATAACATATCAATTTTCAAGTCCATCACGCCTGAAATCTCCGTTTTTTTATATATTAAACCCTTGTAGTATTTAAATTTTTAACCGGACAAGTGATAATGAGGTAATAATGAAAAAAAAAGAAATTCTGGCTCTAGCCAGGCAAGAGAATCGTACTGTCCTGACGGAGATTGAAGCCAAACAGATTCTGATGGAGTCAGGCATCAATTGTACGGACACGAGGCTGGCTGCAACTAAAGAGGCGGCTGTAGAATTGAGTGAGGGATTCGGTTATCCGGTGGTATTGAAAGTTTCTTCGGTTGATATCTCCCATAAAAGCGATGCCGGTGGTGTGAAAGTCAACCTGAAGAATAAGGCCGAGGTAGAGAATGCTTTTGATGCGATCATTCAGTCCTGTAAAACAGCAGTTCCTACAGCCAAGATAGAAGGCGTTTCGGTACAACCCATGGGAAAATCCGGTACCGAGGTCATCATTGGTGTGATCAATGATCCCAGTTTTGGTCCAACGATCATGTTCGGCCTGGGTGGTGTATTCGTGGAAGTATTGAAGGATGTCGCCTTCCGCATAATACCGATCAATAAGTCCGATGCCGAGGATATGATTAACGAAATCAAGGGTAAAAAATTGCTTGAAGGCTATCGCGGTCAGGAACCTGCTGATGTTGTCTCCCTGCAGCAAATGCTTCTGAAACTTTCTGACTTTGTCAATGAGACACCGGAAATTCAGGAAATCGACATGAATCCGGTATTCGCTTACAGGGACGGAGCCGTGGTTGTGGATGCACGTATTATTCTATCGGATTAAACTTCCGAACCGCTTAAGGGTACAGGAATAGGGCGACAATCATTTGATTGATAATTGATAAAACACGATAAAAGGAACGGTGAATAATCATGGAATTGATGGATCGATTTTTTAAGCCGAGATCTGTGGCAGTCATTGGAGCCAGCGGAACTCCCGGAAAACTGGGCTATGTAATTGTAAAAAATATTTCAGACAGCGATTTTACCGGTGATGTTTACCCGATAAATCCGAAATCGGATGAGATACTGGGTTATAAGGTCTATAAAAGCGTAACAGAAGTGCCCGGTGAGGTTGACCTTGTTGTCACTGCACTTCCTACACCTAAAATTACCCTTGCAGCAATAGAACAATGCGCCCAAAAAGGCGTTAAAGCGGTCATTATTGAATCCGCAGGATTCGGTGAGATGGGCGGGGAAGGCAAGGTCATTCAGGACCAAATCGTGGATATTGCAAAGAAAAACAATATCCGGGTCATGGGGCCTAACTGCTCCGGTATTGTGTCCCGTAATGTTGTGACATCCATTTATCCGATAATTAAAAAGGTTCCAAAGGGGAACGTAGTACTTATCGGGCAATCCGGTATTCTGGCTGCCGGGATGGCCGCGGATCTCGTCGGAAATGAAAGTTTGAATATCAATAAGGTGTGTTCCATTGGAAACAAATGCGATGTCAATGAAAATGATTTGCTGGAATATTTCGGTAATGAAGATGACGTTGATGTTATTTCCATGTATCTGGAGACGGTTACCGACGGAAAAAATCTAACCCGGATCGCCAAAGAAGTGACAGCAAAAAAACCGATTATCTTCTTAAGCGGCGGGCGCACGGAAGCCGGTGCCCGGGCTGCTATGAGTCATACCGGCAGTATTGCAAGCAATGCCAAGATTGTCGAAGCCGCGGCCAGACAAACCGGTATGATCATGGCCGATGACTTTATGGAATTGAAAGATTTCGCAAAGGTCTTTTCCACTCAGCCGCTACCCAAAGGTAATCGCGTAGCAGTTGTAACTGTAGCCGGAAGCGTGGGTGTAAATGTGTCTGATCTGTGTACGCAGTATGGCCTGGAACTCCCCAACCTGACTCCGGAAACCATTGCAGAAGTGGAAGACAAGTTTGACACGCCGGTAGGGAATCCCATTGACCTTTATTTTTCCGTAACCAAAATCGGCTTCACAAAAACCCTGGAAATCACTTTCCCTGCTGCAATCAGGGATCCGAACATAGATGCCGTAATATTGATGCTGGCCGGTTTCGATTATACCGAGGAAGCTATTCAGAATAAAATTATTCAGAAGATCGTCAAGGAAATGGGAAAACCGGTGGTCATCTGCCTGGTTGTGGGATACAACAGGTATAAAAACGTTATTATGGATGACCTGGCGAAAGACCTGCCAGTGTTCCCTACTCTGATTTCCGGAGTAAAAGCTTTAAGTAAACTGTGTCAGTACAGTATGTTTAAAAATAAAAAATCTACCTGATAAGGGGGACAATTATGGCTTACGAAAGCATGCTTTTCGAAAAAGAAGGCAATATCGCCATACTCACATTTAACCGTCCGGATGCGAGAAACGCCGTAAACAATGAGGTCCGGGCCGAATTCGCTGCGGCTATGGAAGAAATCGAGGCTGATGACGATGTCAGGGTGATGATCCTTACCGGAAAGGGCAAGGCCTTTGCGTCGGGCGTGGATATCAAAGAATTCAACAAGACCACACCCTATCACGCCCATAACCTGTATCGCTTGGGGGAGAGGGTTGAAAAGTTGCCAAAACCGGTTATAGCGGCAGTCAACGGTTATTGTCTGGGTGGAGGTAATGAGATTGCCATGGGCTGCGACATCATCATCGCTTCCGAGAGGGCCAAGTTCGGGCAGCCGGAGATCAATATAGGCATCATACCGGGAGGAGGGGCAACCCAGCGTCTGCCCCGGCTGATAGGTGTTTGCAGGGCCAAGGAACTTATCTTCACAGGAGATATCATCACTGCCGATGAGGCCTTTAAACTGGGGATTATCAATCGGGTAGTGCCGGAAGATCAACTTATGGAGACAGCAAAAGAGATAGCCGAAAAAATAGCCGTTAAGAGCTCAGCCGCTCTAAAACTGGCCAAACAGGCTATCAACTACGGTATGCAGACTGGTCTGGAAGCCGGATTGAAATATGAATATGAACTTTACAGCCTTTCTTTAAGTCTTGAAGATAAGGCAGAAGGTGTCAATGCCTTTATTGAAAAAAGGGCTGCAAAGTTTGTCGGACGATAGCGGTATATTTTTTTATTTAAATATTAACGAGGAGGAACAAAACTAATGGGAAACGCGTCAAACATGGTAGCTCGAATACCGAATTTAGTGGACTTTTCCGGAGATGAAGTCAGATTAATGAGCGCAAAATGCAACTCATGCGGTACTTACTTCTTTCCGAAGGAGAATTACCAGCATCGCCCCGGCTGCTCAAGAGAGGGTGTAGAAGATGTCTTACTCCCTAATAAGGGTAAGCTGGCAAGTTATGTAATTCAACATTATGCTCCCCCACCGCCATTTAAAACAGAAAAAAGTATTGTCCCGTATGGTATTGGTCTGGTTGAGTTTGAAGAAGAAAACATCCAGATAGCCGGCATCATAACAAATACTGACATCAAATCTCTTGAACTGGGGATGGAGATGGAAACCGTCACTCTCAGGCTGTTTACCAATGATGAAAAACAGGATGTAGTGACCTGGGCATTTCAGGCTGTTAAATAATTGATTTAATGAAAATCATAAGGAGGAATAATTAATATGAGAGATGTATATATCATTGGAACCGGGATATCCCCCTGGTTGGGCTTCTCTGAGACAAATTTCTGTGATTTCGGGACAGTGGCTGTTGACAATGCCTTGAAAGACGCAGGCATCGAATGGCAAAAACTCCAGGCAATAATGGCCGGGATTTTTATCTGGGGCGGAAACGCCGGTCACCTGGCCGGTCAATATCTGGAAAGCGTTTTTGGCGAAACCGGCGTGCCGGTAGTTAACGTATACAACGCCTGCGCAACCGGAACTGCCTCCCTTAGAATGGCTTATAACAGTGTAGCTGCGGGTGAAACCGATACCTGCCTGGCCTATGGCGCTGATGTATCGCCCAAAGGTTTTTTTGGTGCTAAAACAGACGACGCTGTTCAGGACAGGGACGTAATCAGATGGAAAATGACCGGTATGCCTAACCCCGTTTACTGGGCACTGGAATGCAGAAAAAGAATGGCCAAATACGGTACTACCGAAGAGGATCTTGCAAGAGTTAAGGTCCTGATGAGTAAGTATGGTTCCATGAATCCGGTCGCCAGGTTTAAAAAGGCCTACACTATGGAAGAAGTTATGCAATCTGTCTATGTCTGTGATCCTCTCAGATTATATATGATCTGTCCGGTTAGTACAGGTGCAGCGGCATGTATTGTTACTGCCGACAAGGACTTGATCGCCAAAGCCGATAAGCCGGTGAAGATTAATGCAGTCACTATGGGCAGTGCCATGTACGGTGACCCGACCATACGTATCGGGGTTGTGTCGTGCCCGTCCAAATCTGACACCCCTCTTCTTAGTGAAAGCTACTCAGCTTCACGCCAGTGCTATGAAAAATCCGGTATCGGCCCCGAAGACATACAGTATCTGGAACTGCCCGATAACAGCTCCTGGCATTACCTTGTGTATCTGGAATGCTGCGGATTCTGTGGGGCAGGCGAAGCGGATAAGATGCTGCGGGACGGTGAAACGGAAATCGACGGTAAACTGCCTACAAACATGAGCGGCGGATTCTCTTCACATGGTGAAGCGGTTGCAGCTCAGGCGATCTGGCAGGTCATCGAATGTGCGGATCAGCTCAGAGGAAGAGCCGGTGCACGCCAGGTGCAGAAAGATCTGAAAGTTGCCATGGCCCAGACCTACGGCCTTATGGGCAACAGCGGAACTACTATTTTAACAATCTGATGAATCATGGAATGGATTGACTTCAATGAAATGAAACAATTTAACTTCAAATAACTTACAGTATAAATAAGTAGTTTAAGGAGGGGACGGCTTTTTAAAAGTCGTCCCTTTCTATTCAGGAAGTGGCCTGGATATTTTTATCAATAACTTATTCAGCTGAACAAGCTCTTCTTTAGACAGGTTTTTGTATTGAGACACATGCAAATTTAATAAAATCTTTTGACATTCGGTAACCAGTTGTTTTCCTTTGAGCGTAAGTTTAACAATTACAATCCTGCGATCAGTTCCGCTGGTCCGCTCTGCCAGGCCGGCATTTTCCAGCTCTGCAACCATTCTGGTGATATTAGGCTGAAGACATACGGTTCTCGATGCAATATCCTGTATTGTCAGGGACTGGTTTTCAGATAACAGGATCGTCTCCAGTAAATCAAACTGGGCAACTGTTATTTCCACATTTTTAAATAATTTATTGGCTCCGACATGCATAACATTGTATGCACGTTTTAGATTCCTGGATGTTTTTTTTTCTATTGGCATATTTGATATGGGCTCGTTACTCATCTTCACCTCTGTGAACTATTAACTTTAACTTGATCAATTAACTAGTGCCCATCCAGAAAGAACAAAAATCTGGATGGAGCTTTTAGCAGTCAGCTATCAGCCGTCAGCTAAGACTTTGTTTTAAAAAGTGTTTTGCTGAAAGCTGAACGCTGATAGCTGACCGCTGCCATTCTAAAATGACAGTTTATGGATGGGCACTAACTAAGTTTCTATTAATCAGTAAATCTTTATTGTTCAGCAGATGTATATCGGTGATATGTAGTTTGTCAAGGACTTTTTCTGTGAATATGAATTGGAATCCTCGGTAAGATCGCCCGTCGAATAAAATGTCTCCGATATGAGGCCTAAGTCCCTCTGTGCAGAGACTTAAGCCTCAATCGAAGACACCCCCTCCCGATCTCATTTTTTAAGGAACACGACTCTAATACCTTACATATGTCGGAACCATAGTTCCGTATTTTGCCTTCAGGCTATTCCAGTTTTCAGGCAGCTTGATTTCCCTTGTAACAAAATAATTTCCAAAACCGCCAGCACTCTGCAGCAAACCCATCCATACACCCGGACCGCCCGCAACAACGATTGCAAAATCTTCATTCTTCAATTTCCCGAATCTTCGGTTATCTCTTAATCCGGACTTTTCAATGATAAAGTCTTTTACCTGCTGTTTTGACCATCCTTCACTGGCAAATCTGTTTGCATGATCCGGGATTACAATCATGGCGGATAAAGCTGCCGGGTTCATTCCTGCAAGAGCTGTCGCAATACCCTCTGCAGTGGTTTGAGCCGGAATTGTCTGTGTGTATCGATTTGGAAACATGACTGTGACAGTGCTTGAACCCTTCTCATAACCGAATTCAATATTAAGAGGTTCCCATGGGCTGTTTTCTTCATTTTCACCTATTACGAGGGTATATTTTAACGGATCACCCAGTGTCCCCATGTCCTCTATACCCTTTCTGGCTCCACCAATATTTTTTACTATAAGGCCCAGAGCCCTTCCGATCGCTGCATTTGCGATATTCCCGGGGCTCATCATGCCTGAACTGCAATTGACATGGACATCATTTCTGACGGGGCCATTGATAATAAGCAATGGTGCCCATGAACCTGTGCTGACCTCAAAGGTGTCAAAACGCGTTTTGGAGTCTGATAAGGCATCAACCGCTGCTATAAGTACCGGCATATGGGTTGGAAGTGTGCCGGCCATAACTGCATTAACTGCAATTTTTTCAATGGTTGCCTTGCCCATACGGGGGATCAGCTTTGTCACAACATGGTCAGGCGGGAGGTCAGTTCCCTTCATCATTTCATCTACTCTTGCCTGTGAAGGCGGAGTAACAGGTAGTCCGTCTCCCCAGCCTTTCCTGTAATAGAACTGGTTAACCTGATCATAGGTGCCTTTAAAGGCAATCTTTGGTTCTGTCTCAATTTTGACTTTGGGAGATTTTTCTTCATCTGTCAGGGGATTGGTCAATGCTCCGATAATGTCATTGAGCACTTCATCTATACCGATCCTGATATTTTCTGCATCAGTGGACTCACATAAGATTGTTGTTCCCAATGCGCGAACTCCCGGCATACCCTTACCCGAAGCTGCTGAGTGTATGTCATTTAAAAAGCCCTGATTCGCCAGTAGCACGACCGGCGTTCCAAAGTCCTCAATGGCTACGCCATTATATGTGAGGAACTTTGTACAGGAGCCTCAATCCCCAACCACGCCGACGACAGCATCAATCCCTTTGGCCCAGGCAGTAAACTTCTCCCTGTTTACAGTTTCTGATTCGTCGACATTTGGAAGTGTGGAATGAAAAAGGATGGTTTCAATATCAGGGAACCGTTCTTTAAGTCTTTTTTCGACCTCAGTAGCAATAGGCACTGCCGCGCGTTTGAAGTTGGCAAAAAGACCGATCTTTTTTCCTTCCAGTGAATCCGGTCTGGGTGATATGCCCCTTACCGGAATCGGATCAACATCGGCCCAGGGACTGAGCACTTCATACATGGTCTCAGTTCCGGCAGTATTTTCGGCCGACTTTTCGGTCGTATTACCGGTACATGATAATGTTGCCATAGCGGTAAAAACCATAATGGCTGAAAATTTAATAAATCGTAACATACCAATTACCTCCTTTTATAATCTTGTTATATGTATTTGTCATATAGCTGATAGAACCGAGAATCCCGGTAATTATTACTTGACCTATCCATATGCTTTAATGTAAGCATAAAATATATATCAATAATATATGATTAACCTATATTGCAGTCATTTTATCATGTCAAGGATTATTAAAAAAGGAGCAGTTATGAAAACAAAACGATCGCGGGGTTTTTGCGCAATATTAATTTTAATTACAGTTATTATTTCTTTCATTATCTTCCCTTTATGCTATGGGGCCGAAGAAGAGATTCCCAGAATAACCATAGAGGAATTGAAAAAGATGATGGATGATGGCGAGGAAGTAACAGTAATTGATACACAGCCTTTAAATATATACAACAAAGGGCATATCAAAGGGGCATTTTCCATACCATGGAAATCCCAGCTCAGGCTTGAAGATGTATGGACAATTCCGGGAGGTATTCCTATTGTCACATACTGCGCCTGTGGTCCTGGTGAAGCGGACAGTACAGACTTTGCAAAACAGTTGATGAAGATGGGTTACAATGATGTAAAGGTGCTTAAGCATCCTGCAATTGAGGGGTGGATCAAGGCCGGGTACCCTGTGGAGAAATAATAAATTTAAAAACATTACTTTCTAAACTTCCAAAGGAGGTACCATGACCGAACAAAACAATGCTGTTATGAATCTTGATCCGCGTGAAACAATTGATAAGGCTCCTATGGGCTTGCTGCAGATAATCATTATATTTCTTACCGCAGGGCTCAACGGCCTGGACGGCATTGATGTTCTGTCCATAAGCTTTTCAGCCTCAAGTATTGCTGCAGAATGGGGTATCGACAAAGCAGGACTCGGTATCGTGCTTTCCATGGAACTCTTTGGAATGGCTTTTGGATCAATATTCCTGGGCTGGGTGGCTGATACAATCGGAAGACGCAAAACAATGATCGGCTGTCTGATAACAATGGCAATTGGAATGTTCATGGTTACAACTGTCCGAAATATTGTGGAGTTGTCAATATGGAGAGTCATTACAGGTATTGGTATCGGTGGTCTTCTATCAGCCATAACTGCAATAACCGCAGAATTCTCCAATCTTAAAAAACGTTATCTGTGTGTGTCAATCATGGCAATAGGTTATCCTGTTGGAGGCGCTATCTGGGGTGATGTCGCCAGTCGGCTTCTTGTGGACCACGACTGGCGTTCGATTTTTTACTTTGGCGCTATCATAACAACTGTATTCATTCCCTTATTCTATTTTCTGGTCCCTGAATCAGTCTACTGGCTTGTACGTAAACAGCCAAAAGGTGCACTGGACAAGGTCAATAAAACACTTAAACGCCTTGGACACAAAAGTGTATCCCTGCTTCCTGAAATTACAGCAGCGGTACGTAAAAAATCTTTTGGAGATTTGTTTGCTGCTGACCTGAGAAGCTCTACTATTATAATAACAGTTGCCTACTTTCTACAGATCACCACCTACTATTTTATACTTAAATGGCTGCCAGATGTTGTTGTTGGATTGGGCTTTACTCCTTCAGAAGGAGCCATTGCGCTCAAATATGCCAATATCGGCGGCATGACCGGGGGAATAGTTCTGGGGATATTGACATTGCGGCTGGACCTCAAAAAACTTACCATGACAGTCCTTGCCCTTTCAGCTGTTTTTATAAGCCTTATCGGACAGGTTCCGACGGAACTCCGTTATATTATAATTGTTTCGGCATTTTGCGGATTTTTCGGAAATTCGGGTATAGTTGGCATGTATGCGCTTTTTCCTGCAACCTTCCCGATACATGTAAGGGCATCAGGTACAGGTTTTACTGTTGGCATAGGACGCGGCGGAGCAATACTGTCTCCTATTATCGTAGGATTTATGTTCGAGGCCGGGTTGCCGCTGTCTACAGTAACAGGGATCATAAGCATAGGTGCCTTTGTCGCTGCAGGAGTACTTATATTCCTTAGATTTAAAAAATAAATAATTTTATTTATTTTGCCCATCCGGAAAGAGGAAATCTTAGGATGGAGCTTTCAGCGGTCAGCTATCAGCCGTCAACCAAGTCCTTGTTTTAAAGACTTTTGGCTGAACGCTGAGTGCTGACAGCTACCGAACAAAAACGTTAGTTTTTGGATGCGCACCGCGCCACCCTATGAAGCATGGTACTACAATGTAGAGATGGTTGCTATTAATGCCGTGATGGCAGGCGCAAAGCCCGAATACTTTCCTGTTGTCCTGGCCATTGCCTTAAAAGGTGTTACATCAATGTTCAGTTCCACCTCTTCTTTCGCGAGAATGGTTGTGGTTAATGGCCCCATTGCAAAGGAAATAGGTATGAACTCCGGCATAGGAGCACTCAGTCCTGTAAGTCAGGCAAATTCCTCGATAGGCAGGGCATGGACACTTGTCTCCAAAAACCTCGGAAACTCGGGCGTTCCGGGAGAAAGCTATCTGGCTACAGTGGGTAATCCCATCTGTTACAATAATCTGCGCTTTCCGGAAAATGAAGACGCGATGCCGGAGGGGTGGAAACCTTTGCACGTACAGAAAGGTTTCCAAAATTCCGACAGCGTAGTCAGCTTATTCAGTGGCTGGACCGTGACCAATGTTGCAACATACATGGCAATGCCTGTTCATGAGACCATCAGGAGATGGCTGGAGCATCACTTCTCATTTGGAAATACAAGTTCTACATTTATCCTGGACCCCATTGTGGCAGCGGATATTGTATCCGCCGGTTATAAGACCAAAGAAGAATTCGCCAGGTATCTTGCAAACAATACAGGAACACCGGGATGGACATACTGGGGCCAGAATAAAGAAGCATTAAAAATGCCTGAAGCAGGAGAGGAGCCCTATGCTGGCTGGCTGAAAAAAGGCAAAGGAGCAGTGGTTCCTGTTTCCTGTTATAAACGCCAGGCCAGAAACCGGATGGATTTTATCTCTACGGAGGATACCTATGATTCCGGTACAAGTATAGAAATCGTTGTAACCGGAGGAGGAACAAATACCTTTTGGGCCGGCGGAGATTTCGGGTATATTGGCAGTGCATCTGTGGATTACTGGAGATAGGAGGGTACGAGCAATGTTAAAAAGAATTACGGTCATAACAATAATCTTTTTTGCAGCCCTGTTTACAGTATCACATGCACAGGAAACTGTAGAATTTAATTCATCATCAAACCCCGCATCAATAGGAGAGCCGGTACCATCAATGATTGAATTAGGTTCTGTTAATTCCAGCATCTATGATACCTCCATAACAGTACTTGAAGTAATCCGGGGTAAAGAGGCTATGACACTCCTTAAAAAGGCAAACTCTAAAAACAAAAAATTTCCAAAAGGGGATGAGTATGTCCTGGTAAAAGTGAAATTTGATTTAAACGGCAGAGCTGTGACAGATACAATGTCCCTTGCTCTAGCGTGACTTTACAAGATAACGTTAAGGCTAGCGGATATTGTTATTAATATCAATATGATAGTTAACTTTAAGGGTGATGCCCTAACTATGCATGTATTGAGCGAGATTTAACAGATTGTAG
>JASFHE010000142.1:0-11621 GCA_050123415.1 Desulfobacteraceae bacterium
GTACCCATCATGTAAAAAATCAAATCCAATCTAAAGTGGATCTCATTTGCTCCTCAACCTAAGCTCTATTTTTATCTAAACTTTATCCATACTTTATCTATACTTCAGCTAGTTCTCTCCCATTTCTGATAGCCCTTCCAAGTCTGGTCGTTCCTGAACGCTTAAACTCGGTTGTGTAACCTTCTCCAAGGGCTATAATGCCTTTAAGGGTTTGCTTGTTCAATTTCTTAAAACCTTATGGTGTCTTTTTCCACTTCCGGATAAATGTCATCTATATCTTTTTGTATTTCGATTGTCTTCTGGATGGCATTACAGATATGGCAATAATACCTTATTTCGCCGGCATTCAGCATTTTCCCTTTTCTGTCTTTTAACCATTTGTTACAGACCTGATATCCGCCAATCTGATATTCCCATAAGTTGATTATAGGTTCTCTTTCATAGTATGACCTATGCAATCAAGAAGTATATGGTAAATTCTTACTGAATGAGTTATCCCTTTTCGTTTATGTGTGCTTATCCATTCTAGTGGAAGGTCTGAAATTACAGATATATCCTGTTGATATCCATCCAACTCTAGTATTTTATTATTCTTTTCTATTTCATGTGAAATATTTGTCTTCCAAAAAACAAGTGAATCACTCTGTATATAACCAAGCATAGCAACTTCATCATACCGAGCCCCATATATCCCATTAATGAAGCAACCCATGCCATCTTCACCTATATATTTATCAATCCCATAACCATTCTTCCTTAATCTTTTGGCTTCAAATATGAATTCTGGTCTCCCTGATATATTTGATTCAATAATAATATCAGCCCTTCGTCTTCTCTTTCCTGTTCTTCCTTCACTCTCCAGTGGCGGATCGTCCTGGATAAAATAATATTTACACCATGATGGGCAATTAATATCGCGCATTCGATTTTTTATAGCATTTGTAATGTATCCTGTGATTGCAGTCTCTTCTTCATTATTGGACTTTATTCTATACACTGCATCCGAGTATCCCATCCTAATAAGTAGATGGACATGTTTCCTGAATGCATCCGAAAATACACCAAAATATTTGATCGCAGGTTGTGTTGTCTTAGAAGATTGACTCATTGTAAAGGTATTAGTTCTCCGATAATATCGCCAGCGTCAATAATTGCTTGAGTTTTTGACCAGTCCAACAACCTGGGTGTTTTATATATGTATATTTTGGGGCCATCAAAAAGACGAAGACCTTTTTGTACATACGCCCATTGGGAAATATTATTTTTTAACTCATTACTTAAATCTGCAAAAAGGCTTGCAGTATTTACATCGCCTTTTTTAATGGTTGCCCTACTAACTGGAACAGGTTTTTTATCTTTTACTATTTCAACAATGCATTCAATAAGTTCCTTGGAATATGTTATTTCTACTCGATGGAAAGCGTCGCCCATTAAATAATTGTCGAGCTCATCCCTAATCATGCAGGCATATTCTTCCAATTCGTGTTCTGTTGGTACTCTAACTGCATTCTTCACAAGGGATGGGGTATCGAGAGGCAGCCTTGTCTTAAAGAAGTCCTCAACAACAACGCGGATATCCTCAGGAATTCTCAATAACCTATATAGGTTAAGATCAATTTTATTCTGAATCTGATTATGAATTTTGGGAATCGTTTTATCTACTTTGTATTTTTCTTCTGAAGTTAAGTCTCCCGGAAAAATGCAATTTTCCGCATTCATTTCATCATTATTTAAATCAAAATTTAACCTGTCCTGTCGAATTTCAGATATAAGATTTTTAATTTCTTCCTGTTCATACGTGACTAGTTCATCGTGCAGTGTTGAAAGCTTTTCAATCTGTTTTGAAGTAAATTGGGGCACTGCTATGTTTTTTATATTTGAAACAGACACTCTCCTGGCTTGGCGAAATACTCCCCACTCCGGAACCATGAAAAACAGATAATAGGCTGCAAGATTGGAATTAAGGTATAAAGCGATTCCTTTTAAATGATCAGAATAATTTTTATTTGAGGAAATTCCAAACTGCCTTGGGGGTATAAAAAAATCAGTGTCGCTATAAGTAATATATTTCCCCCATGTTGGAGAGATAATAATATGAGGAGAATATATTATCTTTAACCCCTTTTTCCCTCCTCGTTTTCTTATGTAGCAAAAATCATCAGTTATTTCTTCAAGAGCACATTCCTGCGCTGAGAATCGGAATTTTGAAGCATCCATTTTATCTGTTACAAATTTTTGCTTGCCTTTCAGTTCATCAATATATTCAATTTCATTAATATTGGAATTTTTTAATCCTCTTAATTCTGCGCTTTGGGAAAAAGCCCATTTATTTTTTATTGCTAATTTCCCCAATGTAAAGGGGAATAAGGTGCATATCTTTTCTAAAATACGTTTATCATATGGAGTTGCCCATAATGCTGTTTTCCAAAGAAATGTTTCCCCTTCCAACGCCTCATGAGGCGATAACGATTTTATTTCATTTTCATTAATCGTAATTACCCATGGCTTTCCTTCACTACAGGGTATTTGATTAATTGAAAAGGGTGCATAATGTCTTATTTCCGGTTTATCTTCATTTTGAGACTGGCGGTAGATAATTGTTGTTGCTGGGAGCGTGCCCCTTCGGTCGAATAATTTTTCCCTGAGATTTGCAAAATTTGTTATTTCCAATACATCATTTTTTTTAAAGAAAGCTTTCCGGTATCTTTTTGATTCCAGATTAAAAAGGCTTGTAGCCGGCATAACCAAACCGGCAATTCCATCCTTATTCATTAATTCTGTGACAGCCCAACTGAACGCTTCGGCGACGCGGTTTCCACCTGTGGGGTATAATTTTTTGTTATTTTTATCTTTCATCCAGGATTTGGCGAATTTTTCGCCTGTTGTTTTTGGTTTTAATTCTATCCATGGAGGGTTTCCTACAATCCAGTCAAATTTATGCCCCAAGTTCCATAAATTTTCAGTGTTCTGATCACCATTCGTATCAAAAAAATCAGATGAGAATATCTGGCGATTATGTAAGACAGGAAAATGAAACCTGATCTTTTCAAGTTCTCGTGGTTCAATAAAGTGAAGCAAGGTAAGTATCAAACTGAATTCAGTGACATAGCATGCATCCAACTCTCGTTCTACGCCAAAAATACTTTTCTGTAAAATATCAATAAGTTCTTTGGGTTTTAAACGTCTTCCGAGACGATTGATTTCTTTTTCTATTAGACGCCGGTAGACGAGAACCAGAAAAATTCCAGATCCACACGCCGGATCAAGAATTTTATAGTCTTTTTCCAGTTGATCATAAGATTCCATTTCTGAAATAAGATAATCGGCGAGGATTTCAGGTGTGTATATAGCCCCTTTTTCCTTCCTACTGAAGATGAAGTGTTCATATATCGCAGAAAGTGTTTCTACCGGAATACATTCAAAGTCGTATGCACTAAATGGAAGATGTAATTGTAAGATAGGCTTAGGCGCTTTGGATGAGCCAGATAAATTCCCACCGCTAAAGACAATAGAAATCCATTGGACATGTTCATCTCTGAGAGCTGGTTCCTTTTCAAATTCTATTGGAAAAATCTTCCCATTAAACCGCTCATCCAAAGCGGCTACAAGATTTTTCAATCCTGACACCGTGGCATGTTGTGAAAACACACTTTGAGGATCAATATTATTTTTGTTCATCCACTCATTGGTAAGTATGTTTCTGTCCCGCAGATAGCTGAAATATACAAATTTACCGATTAAAGCATTGATGACTTCGTTGCTTAATGCAGTTTTATCTCTGATAACCTGACCGAGTTTTTTAAGGTTTTTCAGCAGATGCTTATTTACACGTTTATCCGGATTAATGCCTTTAGCATAAGAAGACTTCCAGATTTGGCCTGAATCAATCTCATCCGCTTTTAAAATAGATAGTAATTTCTCGAGTTGTGTTTTGTTTTCTATTTTATCTAATAAGCCTTCATTGGTTTTTTCTTCGGAATAATTGAATCCGGTATAAGCCCTAATCTGGTATGGTAGTTTAATAATAAGAAACGGAATATTATTAAGGTTCCAGATTTTTTTATGGATTATTCTGGCTTCTTTTTCATCTTGCGCTTCTGAGATGCACACCGCTGGATGGGGTTTAAAAATTTTGCCTAATGGCTTAGGGCTTGTTTCAAAAAAATAAACCCCTTTTCCTCCCACAAGGTCAATATCATTAATAAAGGGATATCGATTTAAAAAATCAATCTGATCACCTTGATCACCGAATTCATAATAGTGTGGAGACTTGTCATATTTTAATTCGGATATTAATACATCAAATTGTATCATTGTAAATGTGCCTTTGATTCCAATAGTCTTTAATTGGCCATTCTTGCTTTTTCAAAATGTTTCAAATTAAATAAGCTGTGGTTATTTTTTTGTAGTTCGATAATTTCAGCATTGATTTTTTCTGTATCAAACTGGAAAAAACGTTGCATTGTGGTTGCGCTAAAATATTTTCCCTTTTCATTCACAATCATATCATAGCCATCTGTGTAGATAATAAGCCTTGTGAGTGGATCATCAGAATCAGGCAATAGGTCTGATAGTTTCTTTATGCCTTTATGTATCTTTTGAAGGCTTAATCCATTTCCTTTCAACGAAACAATCAGTCTGATCTTAATAATGTCTCGAAAAGAGTATAAATGAATTTTGCCAATTTTTTGTGGGTGTACAATTCCGATTTTAACCCAGTATTTGAGTTGATTTTCAGTAGCTTTAGTTATTTTTCTGACTAGTTGTGTCTTATACATGATATGAATAATAAGTGTTGGATGAAAAATTGCTAAAAAATAGACCAATTTCACCCAATATGACTTATGTAATATCGTAGGTCAAGAAAATTCGAGAATTTTTTCTACTGATAATCCATATCCTCCTCCCATAAGCCAGTTATTGAATGGCCTCTGGAATTGTGGGAAAAGCAATCCGTGTAGATTTTGTACTTATGGATAAAAATACCTGGCTTCACAAAAATAAATAACTGGTAAATAGCAGCCTGAAATCAACTTTTAAGTCATTCAAAGCTACAATAGGATAAATTAATGAAACTCTCAGAGCAGGATACCGAGCTTTTTTTATCATTTAATGTGGTCGCTGCAATTCTATGTAAATCAAAAGCTCAAAATTCATTATGTTAAAAACCTTAATGATTATGTTGGTTTTTCTATCAACCAGAATTCAATCGTTCGCAAGGCACTGTATTAAAATATAGGATTAATCGATTCTTATATTTAGGAGTATCGGCAAAAGTTTACAACGAATTATCTGGCTGTTATTTCAGGGGGGAAAAAATTCATTAAGGGCAGTTTTTTCATTGAACGGCTTTTAAAAACTATGCCATTGTCTTTTTGGGGATTGTTGTAATCTTTACACCTTTTTTGCCAATGGATTCTGTAAAGTCATTAAGGAGATTTTCCAGGGTAGAATAGTAACTCTTCTCTGGCGTCTCCCCGATTTGCAATCTCATGTATGGTTTTCAGGTAGTTTTTTAACATGTATTTCAACCCACAATCCAGTCGAAGACAGATTAATAAATGAATATTTCATTTATTTTTGCAGATATACAGCAGAGACTAATTAATAGAATTTATTAACAGAAAAAGGGTAAACGGGCAATTGATTAATTTAATACTTTTTTATTGGCTGTTTTGCTTATCCTGAGTTTCCAGTACCTTCCGAATTGCAACGGCAATATCATTCATGTTTATTGGTTTTATCATATATTCATCAATCCCTGCCTTTTTTGCTTCTTCTTCATCTATCTGGTCACTGAATCCTGTACAAAGGATTACAGGGATATCCGGCCTTATCGATTTGATCTCCTTTACCAGTTTTTTCCCGGTCATATCAGGCATGGTCATATCAGTTATTACAAGGTCAAATGATTCAGGACTATTGCTGAATTTTTCCAGGGCTTCCAGGCTGCTGGTTGTTGTGACGGCGTTATACCCCAGCCTCAAAAGGATTTTCTTCATGGCGGTTACAGCAGCCTCTTCATCATCCACAAAAAGGACCCGTTCCGATCCCTTTGGAAGATCGGTTTTTGTTTCTTCAAGGATTATCGATTGTTCATCCACCAGAGGCAGGTATACCATAAAAGTTGTACCTTTGGCGGGTTCACTTTTAACAATTATGTCTCCTTCATATTTTTTCACGATACCATGGATAATAGCCAGTCCAAGTCCTGTTCCTTCTCCTGATTTTTTAGTGGTAAAATAAGGTTCAAATATTTTCGCCAATATTTCAGGCGCAATGCCTGGCCCTGTATCTTTCACTGTTACCCTGAGGTATTGTCCTTTTTTTAAATCCATGATCCCGTTTTTTATATCCTTATTGATATCTACGTCATCAAGGATCACATCTATTACCCCTTCTTTCTCTTTCATGGATTGGGCGGCGTTTGTACAGAGATTCATAACAATCTGGTTAATCTGTGTGGGATTTGCATATATGGCGTCATGTTCTGTTTTGTCTTCGTATCTGATATCAACAGTGGTTGGAATAGTTGAGCGTAAAAATTTAATGGCCTCTTTAATAACCAGGGAAGCCCTTAATATTATCCTGTTATCTTGTCCTTTTCTGGCAAATGTTAATATCTGTTTAACCAGGTCCCGTGCCCGTTTGGCTGCCATGTATATTTCTCCCATGCTGGTCCGGAGCGGATTGTCCGGAGAAATATCTTCTAATGCCATTTGAGAATGCAGGATAATCGGAGCCAGGATATTATTAAAGTCATGGGCGATCCCGCCTGCCAGTGTTCCTATTCCCTCCATTTTTTGAGTCTGCTGCAACTGCGCCTCGAGTTTTTTCTTCTCTGTGAGGTCGATTGTAATACTGATCCCTCCGGTAATCTCCCCCATTTCATTGTATATGGGTGACACGGTCAATAGAGCAGGTAAAATGATTTCCGAACGATTCTTGACTCGTACCTCTCCGGACCAGCTTTTTCCCTCCCTGATTTTCTTAGAAGTTTTGGCCGCATTTTCTCTGTTTTTTTCCGGTATAATAAGATTCATTAAATCAAGACCTATTGCTTCTGACTTTTTCCAGCCATACAGCTTTTCCGAATAAGGATTCCAGTAAAGTATTTTTCCATCAAAGTCTGTGGCGATAACGGATTGTTCAACCGAATCAAGCAGTTTTGCCTGTAACCTGAGTTGTTCCTCAACAACTGCCTGTCTGTGGTACTGCCTGTTTAGCATTGAAAAGATAATGATAAGAACAATGATCCCCATAGCAAATATAATGGAATATGCGATGCTGATTGTTCTTACAACAAAAAATCTAATAACATTATATGGTTCCATGGGCACAGAAACACTTATACCGCCTATCAAGTCTCCTTCTCCATAACCCTGCGCAGCATGACATTTTAGGCATGATTTTTCGGTAAACAACGGCCGCATATATCTGAAATACTCTTCCTGATCCAGGATATCTACATTGCTGAATTCTGTCTCTCCCTTTTCAAAAGATTTTAATGCTTCAACCTCCCATGGGACCGGGGAATTCTCGGACCGTATGGGATTCAGGCTGGTAAGATGACTTTTTAAAGGATATTTCTTACCGGTAAGTTCATAGACCTGTCTTGTCATATATGCGGGATTCATCAGGGTCAGCACCCTGCCCGATGGCGATAAAATATCTCGTTCTTCAATATTGTTTAAATACGGATTTGGTTTGGTAGTTTCAGTAACAGGCACATAGGTGCCGCCGTGCATGGAGGACCATCTTCGATAGACAAGGTCCTTATTATAGCTCGCGGAAGCCTCTGCCGTGGCAAGTTCCAATGAAATCTTGCTTTGATTTCTGATCGCAAAAAAGCAGGATGTACCCATGACTGCTGCCCAGATACAACAAACTAAAACGCCAATCCAGAAAATTCGATGCAGACCCTTCACATGCCTTTTATTACTCATCTCTTCAACTGCTCCTTATTTGATGGTTCTATAATGCAACGTCTTTACCCAAGAGTCACATGCTGTTCACAGTTTAGAAAAAACAATATTCTCAGGCGGTGTAATTTACGACAGATATTTTACCTCTTTTTAGATTCAGCAGGATATTAATCGTAATAAAAAAACAGAAAAAAGTGCAGTACAGTGCAAACAAAAAAGTAACAAAATAGAAATCTCGTTGCTTATTAAAAGCCCTGTGTTTCAAAAGAATGGAGGTGTAAAAAAACGATATTGGTTAGCTATACTTTAAATCAGTGATCTGGCAAAAAAACCTTTTTCTTATCAGGATCTTTCTGTTCTCTGTATAAAATGGCAATATGACCGATCGTTCCGGCTATTTCCGCCTTTGTTCTTTTACAGAGTTCTTCTGTTATTTCCGCCTTCTGATCCTTTTCTTTAAATTCGTTGAATTTGACCTTTATCAATTCATGTCGTTCAAGCGCCTGATCCGAGGATTTGACAAGATCGTCAGTAAGTCCTTTCTGGCCGATCAGAACAACCGGCTTCAGATTATGTGCCAGTCCCCTGAGATATTTTTTTTGAAAACCTTTAAGTTTCCCCATTTATTTTTCCTTCTAATTTATTTATTCAGGGTAGCATTTTGCCAGGAATGTTTTAGCAATATTACTTGAATAGACAACAATCTGCTTGAGTACATCCATGAGTTCCATATGTACTTCATGTGTTTGGACAGATGCCATTTTTTCCAGTCGAACCCTTTCAAGATGCTTTACCCTGTACTGTTCCTCAAGGTCAAGATATTTCCTCTCTCTTTTCATTATTTTTGCAGCCTTTCCAATATTCCTTTCTGCAAATGCTTCAGCAAGTCTGTCGATCTGTCTGCAAACTTTGTCATGATATATCAATATTTCTTCTTTACCCTCATCAGAAAAATCCTTGTCAAGAGAGTTCTTTTTTTCAATCAACTTCAGCAGGTTTCGGTGTATCAGATCTCCAATACTTTCCATATCGCTCGCAATTGAAATCATACCATAAAGCTCGTTAGCCTGTTCAATTGATGCCCCCTGTCTCATTATCCTTATTAAAAATTCATTGATTCTGTCATTAAGAAAATCGATATATTCTTCCCGCATGTCAAGGGCTTCAAAAAGCGAAAGACTTGGATGCCTCTCATCCTTTACAGGGATTTCCTTAACAAGGGCTGCTTTTTCATCATCAGGAAGACCTTCTTCATTCATAATCCATTTTTTGTCGGACATGAATGGTATGATGATACCTCTCAGCATACGGGCGAGAATCTCTGCCATGTATGAAAGTTCCCTTCTGGCCAGTTCAATAGCCAGGGCCGGGGTAGTAATACTTGATTCATCAAGGTACTTTGTTTTTAGCTCAATACTGGCAAGATCTTTTTTCTCCGGAATAATTTTCCTTATTAATCCTGAAAAAAGAGATGTGAATGGTAAAAAGAGTAAACCCAGGCTTACATTGAATATTGTATGGGCATTGGCAATCTGACGTGCTGTATCAGTACTGAATCTTTCGGAGAGTAATCTTATTAAATCGGCAAATCCCGGTATCCAGAATATAAATACAAGAACGCCGAAGAGTTTAAAAAGTACATGGCCAAGGGCAACCCGTTTTGCTTCTCGGGATGTGTTTATTGACGCAAGCACGGCGGTAACGCAGGTACCTATATTTGCACCGAAAATGATGGGTATGCCTGTTTCAAGGCTTATCAAACCCTGGGATGCAAGGACAATGACAACTCCTGTTGCAGCGCTGCTGCTTTGAACCAGTGCGGTAAATATAGTTCCGACAAGCAGAGCTGTAATCGGATACTCAAGTTGATGCATCAAATCGATAAACAGAGGATAGTCGCGCAGGGGAGACATTGTATCGCTCATCAGTTTCATGCCGTAAAAAAGTAAGCCGAAACCGAGAATGATTTCTCCTGTATTTTTAATGTCATCCCTTTTTGAGAACATCTGCATTCCAAAACCGATCGCAACCATTAACAGAGCATAATCTGTTAATTTAAAGGCAATGAGCTGGGCTGTGACGGTTGTGCCAATATCCGCGCCCAGTATTACTCCCAGAGACTGGGAAAAACTCATTAATCCTGCCTGGACAAAGCTTACGAGCATAACTGTGGTTGCACTGCTCGATTGAATAACCATGGTGACAACAGCTCCAACAGTAAGTCCCATGACCCTGTTTTTAGTTAAAGCGCCAAGAATATCTCTCATTTTATTCCCGGCAGTCTTTTTCATACCATCACTCATTTTCCCCATACCATAGAGAAAAAGTGCAAGGCCGCCAAGCATACCGATGACAAGCATGCCCCAGTGAATTCCGTATGAATCGGCGTTTCCGGCAATACATATGGGAGAAAGGATAAATGTCATTATGAAGGCCAATATGATAATTCCGGGATCAGTCTTACAGCGCAATTTCATAAAAACTCCTTCCATGGCACATTAGGAATATCAGGGTAAATAAAGATAATTTGGAAAAACATGGTGCCATTTCAGGCTAATGAAATCAAATATTTTTTAAATATTAAGCTAATTCACTCATATTTGAATATTTCACCAATACTGCAGGGTAAAAAACGCCTTGACCACTAACTGTTACTAATTATATTTCTGAAAAAACAATACTGAAGGTGGAGTTATTTGAACTACGTACCGGACATCAGAATAAGGAAGGGTAACAACAGCAGGATCAATCCTGATGGGGATTTTATACTCTACTGGATGATTGCATACAGGCGTCTTACCTGGAACTATAGTCTGGACAGGGCGCTTGAACGGGCTGTGGAGCTTGATAAACCGCTTGTAGTGCTGGAAGCTCTTGATTGTGATTATAAATGGGCAAGTGACAGGTTCCATGGTTTTATTATTGAAGGTATGAAGGAAAACGGCAGGGAAGCCCGGGATAAGAATATCCTCTATTATCCATATATTGAACCGGCCCCGGACAAGGGAATCGGCCTTGTTCAGACAATGGCAAAACATGCATGCCTTGTTGTAACGGATAATTTTCCGGCATTTTTTATTCCGGAGATACTCAGGAAAGTATCAGGAAAACTTCCGGTCTTAATCGAACTGGTCGATTCCAATGGGATTTTGCCCATGGATGCTGCTCAAAGAGAGTATACTACTGCATACTCTTTTCGCAGGTTTTTGCAGAAAAACCTCCCGCATTATCTCATGGATTATCCGCGGGAAGCTCCATTGAAAGGCTTAAGGTTAAAAAAACTAAAAATCCTGCCAGAAAAGATAACCGGAAAATGGCCTTGCGCGTCACGGGAATTCTTTGATAACTATCCGGACCGATTAAAAAAACTTCCAATAGATCATAGTGTGAAAATAATAGAAAAAATCGGAGGGCATAGCGTAGCAAGTCGTCTACTGAATTTTTTTATTGATGATAAACTGCCTTCCTATGATGAAAGGCGAAACCATCCGGAAGAGGATGCAACAAGCAATCTCTCACCTTATCTGCATTTTGGCCATATATCAGCCCATGAAATATTCCATGGAATTCAACAGTATGAGAAATGGCATCCGGGCAAGCTGTCTGAAAATACAAAAGGGCAGAAAGAAGGCTGGTGGGACATGAGTAAATCCGCAGAGGCATTTCTTGACCAGTTGATTACATGGCGGGAGCTTG
>JASFHE010000143.1:0-11555 GCA_050123415.1 Desulfobacteraceae bacterium
TTAATGAATTTTCTTCGGAGCTTATTAACATAAAAGGTAACTCTGAAGCTCTTCTTGATGATATGAAGATTGACAGCATCAATGGCCAGGTGATGGCCCAGAAATTTTCAGCAAAGGCCTTTGTTGAGGTTCTCCAGTTTGTAAAATTTATCGGTGAAGAAATTGACAGTCTTTTTTCTTCTGCAATTGATAATCTCCAGTACACTATAGTTTCAAGTCTTTTTAATGATGTTCAGTTTCGCGCGTTCCAGGGGAACAACATTGCGGACAGGAATCTTTATGAACGCGCAAATGATGTTTGCTGGTGGGCGCTTACCCCCCGGTTTCGTTCTCTCATGGCGAAACATGAAGAAGAAGGATTAAGTGATGAAGAGCAGAGAGCTCTTAAGGATAATCTACAGTATATAAACAATCTTTATACTCCCTACCTCAGGCTTGTTCTGGCGGATAAAGGGGGTGTGGTGATTGCTACATCCAATCCCCCTGATGATCTTGAGGAAAAATTTGCAGATGACGGTCTTCCGAAAGGGCAGGAATTTGTCGGCATGACGATTGAGAAGGAAGTGGTAAGCAAGGCATCATTACTAAAATCAAGCAAGGATTATTATGTGTCGAATTTCAATCAGACAAAACTTTATGGAAATCGTCCAACCTATATATACAGCACCGCTGTTCGACATCCTGAAAATGATGCTCTTCCAGTCGGGGTAATCATGATTGTCTTTGATTCCGAACCTCAGTTCAGGGCCATGTTGATGGATGTCCTGCCCAAAGATGATAATAAAAATATACGGGAAGGCAGTTTTGGCCTGTTCGTAACTCGTGATAAACTGGTTATATCATCCACAAATCCGGAATACCCGGTCGGCAGCACTATAAATCTTGATGATTCTTTATTTAAATTTGGAAAGGGTGAACGGGATTCTACTATAATTGAGATTGGTTCCAAAACCTATGCACTGGGCTTACAGGTTTCAAACGGATACCGTGAATACAAAAAGACAGACGGATACAGCAATGACACCATATGCATGATCTTTGTGCCCTTATAATTAAAGGATCAAGTTTCCAATAATTCTGTACAAAAATACCCGGATATCATTTATACTGGCCGTATTATTTTGCGATCTAATATCGGATTTAAAATGAAAATAGAATTTATAAGGGCTAACCTCATAAAAGAGAAAACAATATGAAAAGCTACAGAAGAGAACTATGGTTCAACATTCCAACCCGGCGGGCGTTTATTAATATCACACCTGATGTTGAGGAATGCCTGAGGGAGAGCGGTATAAAAGAAGGCCTGCTGTTGTGCAACGCAATGCACATTACCGCATCTGTTTTTATCAATGATGATGAATCCGGGCTGCACCATGACTATGAAAAATGGCTGGAGAAAATCGCACCTCATGAGCCGGTATCACAATACAGGCACAATATCGGCGAAGACAATGCCGATGCCCATATGAAAAGACAGGTTATGGGAAGAGAAGTTGTGGTCGCCATAACCGATGGCAGGCTGGATTTCGGTACATGGGAGCAGATTTTTTATGGCGAGTTTGACGGAAGAAGGAAAAAAAGAGTGCTCGTAAAAATAATCGGAGAGTGACCTGCCCTGCTATTATTTGGTGAAAAATGCCATTTATAATATTTCACAACCATCCCCGAAAAATTTCATTATTTGTTAACGCCCTGAAATAACAGGTGAAAAAAGATATAATGCTATTGGCATGAATCATGCTTTTCCATTGGGTAATCCTTAATTAATTATATAAAATAAAAATGAGTTTTTTCTCTCTGAGGGTGTCATGTAGTTTAACACCCGATCAGCTTGTTATCCCGATTGCCGCTATTACATTCGGTGAATAAAAAGTATTTCCTGCATTCATAAAACCCCCCCAAATCGCCGGGTGTTAGCCGGGAGTCGGGATAGCAGGCAAGAAAAAATATTTTACACTCAATCTTTTGAAACACTTACAGGAGGAAAAAAATGAAAAAAGCTATATCACTCGTATTCATGGTACTGTTAACAGGCACACTCCTGACAGGCTGCATGATAAGTCACAGGTCTCATACATCGGAGACATCATCAGGTTATCCAATATCCAAGTCCCAGCTGGACAGCGTTGAACCGGGCGTTACAACAAAAGACTGGGTATTGGATAACTTCGGAGAACCGGACAGGGAAAGACACCTCAAAAATGGGGAAGAAATTCTGGTATATGAAAATACTAAACACAAATCCAGTCATGTAAGTTTTTTCCTTTTGTTTAGTTCACACACCTCGGAGAATATAAAAGAGACTGTTTCATTTAAAATAAAGGACGGAATCGTTACAAGCTATTCAGTCAACTGATGCCGCAGATTGACACAGGGATTGTGAAAAAGAGCCGTTTATGGATGGAAACTATTTAAAGAAAAGGGGTTAGAAATGAGGGTATCAAGATCAGTCTTCCCGGTTATAATTTTATTAGTGCTTATGTTACTGCCTGTATCTGCTTATGCTGATGTGAAAGAAATCATTAATAAGCAATACCGGCTTGCAAGAGACGGTGAGGTACATTTAAAAAACATATCCGGTAATATCAATGTCTCCACATGGGATAAAGATAAGATTAAAATAAAAGCTATTAAAAAAGCCCATTCTGAAAAAGATCTCGATAAAATCTTTGTGGAGATTGACCGCAACGATGATCATATAAGCATAATAACCGATTGTGATAAACCATTCAGTGTTAATCCCTTTTCTTTTTTCTCCAACAACAACTGGTCAGTTCACTATGAACTTACTGTTCCGGAAATGGCAGAAATAGCCATAGGATCCGTAAGCGGCAGGGTAAAGGTTGATTCCATAGGCGGCGATATAGAAATAAACACGGTAAGCGGAGATATAAAGGTAGTAAGCGCCGGAGATGATGTAAGAGGCAAGAGTGTCAGCGGTTCTATCTACCTCGAAGGGATTACAGGTAATGCCAGCGCTGAAACGGTTTCAGGGGAAATATCTGTAAATGAAATACTGGGACAGATAACCGCGAAAACAGTCAGCGGAGGCATCAGGATCGACAGCGGTTCTGTTATTGAATCTGTAAAAGGAAACACCGTTAGCGGAGGTATAAGGGTAACGGGAGTACTCGATCCCGATGGCGTCTATGATTTGAATACATTTAGCGGAGGCATAAAGATGCAGTTGCCTTCAGACTCTGAATTTGACCTGCTTGCGAAAACAGCAAGCGGCGGAATACAATCTGATTTTGATATTTTAATATCAGGCAGGATAGACAGTAAGCATATCAACGGGGCAGTGGGAAAGGGAGGCCCAAGGCTTTTTTTAAATACCTTCAGCGGGAGTATCCGGCTTGCCAGGGATTAAGAAAAAAATCTGCTCTAGGCTACATGATCCGGGAACGAGCATCATCAGTTGTTATATGCTTTATACCCGCATTGAAAAAGTCCCGGACCACATGACTGGTTCGTTTTTTATTATAGAATTGAGTAATATCATCAATAAGCAAATATAGAAGTACTAATAAATAACATAAATAAGTCATAATATAGCATATATATGACAGAGTATTATTTCCGGCGCCCGGAATAATAAAAAGATTATAAACTCAAAAAACGTTTAATAAACAATCCTTTACTCCTTTTCGCTTTTTTTTAACTTTTTGGATACCTATGCCGATTAATAGGACAGTAGATAATATATTTGGCAGAAAACCTGTGCTTCATTAAAGGAGGGCAAATATGAGGAGTATGAAAATAATTATACTGCTTATTATCGGGTATATGATCATCTTTCCTTCCTCGTTATCAGCGGAATTGTCTGAAGCCCAGTTCGAGATTATCAAGATTGCCTATATGAATGGATATGCGAATGCAATCAAGGCTGATCTTAATACAATAAAGATATTGAAGCAGGACAGTAAAAAACTCAAAGAGTTCTCACAGATTTCTGTAGACAGATATATTGAAAGAGTCGCTTTTTTAAACCGGGATGTGCAGAGAGGAATCAATAGCAAAAAAGCGGTTTATACCGGCTCAAACTCATTATCGTTCTAGAAAAGATTTTATATCTCATTCTCAGCAAGACCAGAGCAGTTCTGAATTTCTCTTTTTCCGGCTGACCTCACGCTAGACCATCTGCACAGTTATTACACCTGATAACTTGAAAATATAAGTGCAGTTTAAATTATAAAAAAAACGGGATACCGGATTTGAATGCAAAAAGAAGTATGTACCGATACTTGAGAAAAATAAAAAAGTATCAGATATGGATTATTTAGTGTCAGTTATTAGCAGGAGACAAACATGAAAAAAATAAAATTACTATCAGCATTTGTAATTTCTTTTTTAATTATCTTCCCATCCACTTTATCAGCAGAATTAACTTCAGCGCAGTTCGAGATTATCAAGGTTGCATATATGAATGGTTATACAAATGCGATTCAGAATGATCTTGAGACTATAATGTTCATGAAGAAAGACCATGAAAAATTAAAAAAACATGCCCGGGTCGCTGTAAACGATTATATGGAAAAAGTCAGTGAATTGAATCAGGGTGGAATGTTCAACGGTAATAGAGGGAAAAGGCCTGCTTCTCCCTCCAACTCTCTGTCTCTATAAACTATTCCAGGCTGCCTGGCTCGTTTATGCAGGCAGCCTGTCATTGAACCCTTACCTAAAATCAATCAATATCTGTATCCTCAATACCTATTGACATCATATAGGTCATTTTTAATAATGCGACAGTCTTATCAATTGTTTCATTTCAGTTTTAAAAAATGTCATCAATACGCGATAGGCGTATTAAATAGCTTTTATATTATTACCTTTTACAGAAACCTCAAAAACAAGCAATAGATTATATGCAAAAACAAAATGAAATATTAAAACAAAATAATGAAATCATGGAAAGGATGGCAGTGTCACTTGAAAAATTAACAAACAAAAACTAAATGGTGTTTCTAGAAGACTGTCCGAGAATAAGGTTTTTCAAAAAGTGCACCTAGTAATTTCAGACACTTATTGACGTAAAAATGCCTAAATTTGCTATTCTCGGACAGCCTCCTAGTATATACTTTATCAAACAGGATAAATATAACATCGCACTTACTAGGAATTGTGCTCCGCCTTGCTACGCACAATCCTGTAAGCTTAGAAGCAAGGGTAATAACCATGTCACGGGACGTTCGGGCCGGGCGTGATTTAAAATAACTATGCACGCCCTGCAAACGTCCCCTCCACTCCTTAAAACCCGCCTGCAAACAGTCCAAGCTGTTCCGCTGCTTCATCTATTGTTATCCCTTGAGGAGAATCTATTTTCAAATTCACTCCGGCCAGCGGTGTAGTCAGTCTCACACCGTCTTTGGGTGATCCCCATCCTATACCAAGGGTCTTTGTAACCTTGATAATCCTCTTATCAGGAAACACAACGGGTAATGATCTTTCTCCGTCTTCACAGGAAAGGGGTATGATTACGTCAGCTTCTTCAAAAACAGCCTTTGTTGATTCTTCATTTGCCCGCCTTCGAATAAGGTCCAGTGAACAGGCAACACCGCACAACTCCCTGCACAGAACATTGAATCCGTCAGATTCAAGCTTGTCACCAAGTGAGTTCATGCCTGCCCGTCCTCCAAGGCCCTTGCATTTTTTTGCGCAGTTATTACAGCTGAAAACAATGATTTTGTCTTCCGGACGCAATTCTTTTTTCAGGGTTTCATATTCAAAATTTCGTACTGAAATGATCATTTTTCAATCTCCTATTCTGTAAGGCGAATCTTTTCGCCTTCCAACATTGTCTGGGTATCCTTTAGCTTGAATTCCCTGCCTGCCAGGTCCTCATATCCCGGAAAGGTCATTGCAAGTTTAACAACACCATCGGCCTTGCTTGCCACAAAAAGACCGAGGGTTTCGTTTGCTGCAACCAGCCGAATGTCCGGGAAAATGCTCATAAAACCGTTCTGTGCCCCTTCGCATGCCAGCAGGACTACTGTTTTGACAACAGGTGACAGGGATATGTTTTCAAGGTAACCCCTTGAGCAGGGATTGGTGATCAGTATCCTGTCCTCGATTCTGAATCCTCTCTTTTCAAGCTCATCACAGAACCCTTCCCACATACCTTCACCACCGGCCCCTGATACCTTTACACAATTATTGCAGCTTATTACCGCAATACGTTCATTAATATCCAGCTCTTTTACTATATCATCTATCGGACGTTTTCTTGTCAACGCTCCCATATAAGACTCCTTTCATGCATTATATCTGGCGGTTTGCAAGGCCGCTTTCCTGGGCTGCCGCATTCTTCAGGTAACGGGCCATACGCTGGCGCCGGTTTACAAGGGGTTCATCCTGCTCTACAAATTCCAGTGCCTCCTTTGGACAGGCCTGGACGCAGACAGGTTTTTGCTCTGCTATTATGTCCGAGCATAGATCACATTTTATCATTTTCCCGAGTACACTGTTGATGACCGGGATTCCGAAAGGACAAACTTCCGCGCAGGTTCCGCAGCCAATGCATTTATCCTTTATTACATCTATTGCCCCGAATTCGTTACGCTTTATAGCCTCTGTGGGGCATGCTGCCTTGCAGGGTGCATCATCACAGTGAGAGCATCGCATTGGAACGGGATAATATCCGTCTACTATTTCCACAAATGCACGGGAATGCCGCTCATGCGCTTTTTCACAGGCAACAACGCATTCCTCGCAACCGATGCACCGGTTTGGTACAAAATGGATTCGCTTCATGTTTCTACTCCTTTTTTGTATACGTTACATTTAATATCCATCCCTGAAATGATGATTTGCGGATGGAGTTTTCAGTTACCGATATCCTGCTGCCGGCCTATTTTTCAGCCTGGATGCATGCTGCCTGCGTCTGCACTCATCACACAGGCAATGCAGGCCTTCAGGACCAATAAAATTTTCTTTGTTTTTTTCATAAAAACGCCTTGTGGTAAAATATTTACCACACTCCGGACAGGCCATAAGCTCCAGTTCCGTGTTAAAACATTTCAGATAACGTTTCCCGTCGCGATCCTCCACCCTGATCATACCTGTAGGGCATACCCCGGCACATGATCCGCACCCAACGCATACATCCGAATTTATGGAAAAAGGAGTATCCACATGGCGTTTGATACCTCGATTCATAAAGCTGATGGCACTGGTTCCGATAGCATCCCGGCAGGCCCGCACGCAAAGCCCGCACAGGATACACTCTTCATTTAATTTACTGAAACGGGTTTCCGTAACGCCTGCCCGTTCAGCCATGTCCTGCACTGCTTCGGAATCAGGGCAGCGTGCAAGGAGAAATTCCATGATCATCTTCCTGTGCTCCCGGATTTCCGCCGTGTCTGTCCTTATTTCCATTCCCTGCTCTATCGGGCGTGTACAAGAACTTTCAAGTCTTGAACGGCCGTTCTGGGTGACCTCCACAAGGCACAGACGGCAGGCACCATATGCGGGCAACCCTTCATGGTAACAGAGTGAAGGGATATAGATACCATACTTTGTGGCAACCTGTAATACTGTACTCCCTTCTTCAGCAGTAACTTCCGTATCGTTAATTTTTGCTGTAATCATTTTTTGCTTTACCTTTAATCCTGCCGGTCGCATCTCAGGCATCTTTTAGCCTCATTCACCGCATCCGGTTCAGACATCTTCAACTCTACCTCATAAAAACATCTCTTTCTTTCAACAACTGATAAAGCGGGAGTTTCCGGGCGAGTCTGTTCAAGCAGTGCCTCCAGCTCTTTTTCCGTAAGCTTGACAGGATCAACATCAACTGTGGGCCGGGTTACACAATAGCTGCGCAATATTTCTTTTCCATCGAGATATTGAATGATGGATTCAGCAGCCTGTATGCCTGAAGCCATTGCCTCTGTAACGGTTGCCGGACCGGTTACCGCATCACCGCCTGCAAAGACACCGGGAATGTCGGTTGCTGCTGTTTCAGGATCTGCACTGAGAAGGCTGCGTTCGCTGACAATTTCCTCCCCGAAATCCTCTATAACCCGTTGTTCCAGGGCCTGCCCGATGGCAGGTATCACGGAGTCTGACGGTATCTCAAATTCTTCACCTTCCATGGGTATTGTCTGCCGTCGGCCTTGTTTATCCATGCCTGCCAGCTCCATCCGGGTACATATAATACCCGCGACTTTATTGTTTTCATGTAAAATACGGGCGGGAGTTGACAGAAACTCTATCTTTACCCCTTCTTCAAGGGCCTTTTCTATTTCATCCCTTTCCGCAGGCATCTCCCGGAGGGTCCTTCTGTAAAGGATGAGAACACTCTTTGAGCCCAGCCGTATACAGGTTCTGGCCACATCTATGGCAACATTTCCACCGCCGATGATTACAACTGCATCTCCCGGTTTTTCAATCTTCTCCATTTTTGCAGTTTTTAAAAAGGTCAGGGGATCATGTACACCAGGGCCTTCTTCTCCGGGGATTTGAAGCCGCAGGTTTCTTTTTACGCCTATACCCAGGAAGACCGCATTATATTCTTTTCTGATCTGTTCAAAGGAGATATCCTGCCCGACCTTTACACCTTTCCGGAAGGTGACCCCCATATTTTTGATCCTTTGAAGATCAAGGTCCAGAATATCAAGTGGAAGCCGGTACTCAGGGATAGCAGTCGCAAGGGCTCCTCCTATATATGATTCAGCCTCAAATACCGTTACCCTGCATCCCTTACCGGCCAAACAATATGCCGCAGCAAGTCCTGCAGGTCCTGAACCAACAACAGCAACAGCTTCGGTTCTCCGGGACTCAGGCTGTTCTTCAGGCGGCCAATGACCTTTTTCTATGGCGTAATCCATGGCAACTCGTTTTAACGGACGGATAGCCAAAGGTTCACCTGCCTCGCCACAGGCGCAGGCCCCTTCACAGGGATGATGACAGACACGGGCGCATACATTGGGCAGCGGGTTTGTTTTTGCTATCACTTCTGCTGCATCCTGATAGCGCTTCATTCCTATCAGACTGATATATGCCGGCACATCCGTACCCAACGGGCATACATGCTGGCATGAAGAGGATATGATTTTCCGGCACACTGCAGCAGGACATCTTTTTTGTTTTATGTGTGCCTCATATTCTTCCCTGAAGTAACGTATGGAGCTTAGCAGGGGATTTGCCGCGGTCTGCCCAAGGCCGCATAAAGAGGCCTTTTTTACTGTCATTCCTATTTTTTCAAGGAGTTCAATATCTCCATCCCGACCCTCTCCCCGGGTAATCCGGTTTAATATTTCCAGCATCCTCGGAATCCCTTCCCGGCATGGAACGCATTTTCCGCAGGACTCCTCCTTTAAAAACTCAAGAAAATATTTTGAAACATCAACCATGCATGTCCGGTCATCCATAACAATAACGCCGCCTGATCCCATTATGGCACCGGCCTCGGTCAGACTTTCGTAGTCTACCGGAAGGTCCAGGAGATGGGCAGGAATACATCCTCCTGATGGTCCCCCTATCTGAACTGCCTTGATCTTTCTGCCCGTTAGAGGGCCTCCGCCTATATCAAAAATAAGCTTCCGTAAACTGATCCCTATGGGAACTTCCACGAGTCCTGCATTACGAACCTTGCCTACAAGTGAGAATATCTTGGTTCCGGGACATTTTTCAACTCCCACCGACCGGTACCACTCTGCCCCTTTTTCAACAATCAATGGTATATTGGCCCAGGTCTCCACATTGTTGATATTGGTCGGTTTTCCCCGGAGACCGGACTGGGCCGGGAATGGAGGCTTCGGCCTGGGTTCTCCGGGCTGGTCTTCAAGGGATGCGATCAGGGCTGTTTCTTCACCACATACAAATGCTCCTGCGCCTGTTTTTACAGTGATTTCAAAATCAAAGTTTGTACCCAGGATATTTTTCCCGATCATCCCCAGTTCCCTTGCCTGTTCTATTGCCTGTATCGCGTTGCGGACAGCTATGGGGTATTCGGCACGGCAGTAGATAATGCTTTCTGTGGCACCCATAGCGTACCCGCCGATCAGCATTCCTTCAAGAACACTGTGAGGATTACCTTCAAGCACGGCCCTGTCCATGTATGCACCGGGATCTCCCTCATCCGCATTGCAGATCAGATATTTTTCATTCCCGGGTGACTTCCTGCAAAACTCCCATTTCAAGCCGGTAGGAAAACCCGCCCCTCCGCGTCCACGAAGGCCGGAGGCCTTTACTGTCTCAATAACTTCCTCAGGACTCCCTGATTCAAGCGCATAAGCAAGTGCGCTGTAGCCGTTACAGCGAATATAGTCATAAATGTTTTCAGGTTGGATATACGCGTTGTTTGATAAAAGACGTCTATTCTGATGTTTATAAAATGGGATATCCGTGAGCAGGGATGCACTCTCATCGGAACCCTGCTCCTTATGCAGCAGCCGTTCAACCGGAGGTTTTCCCTGAACAATATGTTCAATAATTTCACTGGCATCGGCTGCCGTAACATTGTTATAAAAAATGTTTTCCGGCAGGATCATAACAACCGGTCCGCTCTGGCACAGGCCAAGACAGCCCGTAAGGCGAATATGGATTTTATCAGAGAGATTATCCTTCTTTATCAGCTCCTCAAAGGCTCCTGCAATGTCACGACTTCCGGCGGCATGACATCCTGGACCGTCACATATGACAATGCATTTACTGTTTTTTTCAAGATCCTGCTGCAACCGGTCTCTGAGCTTGGCAAGTGTCTTTAGGGTCAACGGCTTTTCCAACTGCCCACCTCCTCATCCAAAAGCAGCGGCTGCATGATGCTGTGCAGTTTTTTGGGTGTCATTTTACCGTGGTATACCCCGTCGATCATCATAACCGGCGCAAGTGCGCAGGCCCCGAGACATCGGACCGTTTCAATGGTGAAATTATTGTCTCTTGTTGTCTCTCCCGGGTCAATACCCAGGATATGTGATGCCTCATGCAATATGCGTTCGGCCCCGCGTACATGGCACGCGGTCCCAAGGCAGAAGGTTACAATATGTTTTCCACGGGGAATCAGGCTGAATGATCCGTAAAATTCAGCCACTGATACGATCTGACTTAAGGGGAGGTTAAGCCGGTCTGCCACGATTGGCAGGGATCCGGGCGGAAGATAATTGAATTCTGACTGTATCAACTGAAGAAGGCTGAGCAGGGAGCCCTGTTTTCCATCATGTTCAGACAGGATCCGTTCAACATTAAGCCTTGTTTCAGAATCAATATTTAAATCCAACTGTAAATTTCCTCATCCGGTTTTACTCGAGTATTCGATAACAGGAACATTCATTGAGTAGTTCAGCTATTCAACTGATCTGCATATACGCTCCAAGAAGAGTGCCGCTTTATCAGTGATGGAGTATAAGAAGGATGTTTTTGTGTGTCAAGGAAATTACAGGCCTGCTAATAAAGCCCAAAGCTGCCGAAACCTAATATTAATTACCGATTTAAATTATATGAATTGTCTGAAAATACTCCATTTTTTAATTAAAATAAAAAATGGAGTATTTTGAATGCTTGATGATTTGGCCGAAAATATATTAAATATGTTATATAGTTTTTTAAAAATTAGACAT
>JASFHE010000144.1:0-11533 GCA_050123415.1 Desulfobacteraceae bacterium
ATATATCATGGATCAGCAGATTATTTCCACTTCTTTTTGTACTTCCGGCCCTCTTTATATTTTCATCCAAATATGTTAAGGCAAATTCAGGAAAAAGGAGGTAAGGTATGAAAAGGAATTTACTTATTATAATCTCTGTTATCACATTTTGCTTAATTTTTTTGTTTTCACTCCCTGTAAGCGCCAAAAAGATCACACTCAGATTTTCAGACCAGAATTCCAAAATAGGATGGGGCCCTGTTTATGCCCTCCAGCCATGGGCAAAAATGGCGGAAGATGCTGTCAAAAAAAATACGGAACATGAACTGAAGATAAGGATCTATCCGAACCAGACTCTTTCAAAGGGCAAGGATAACTGGAACTCAATAAAGACCGGTATTGCAGACATGGGCTGGTGTTTTCACGGATACTGGCCGGGAATGACTCCTCTTGCAGATGTGATAAGCCTTCCCGCCCTGCCTTTCAAAACAGGTGAAAAAGGCAGTGAAGTGCTCTGGAAACTCTATGAGAAATTTCCGGAAATAAAAAACGAGTTTGATAACAATCATATTTTACTTCTTTATACCACCGAGCCTTATTCCCTTATAACAACTAAAAAACAGGTAAAAACCCTTGAAGACCTGAAGGGTCTGAAGATAAGAATGACCGGAGGACCTCCTACAGACCAGATGAAGGCCCTTGGCGGAATTCCAATGTCTATCCCGATGCCTGATGTTTATCTCGCCCTTAAACAGGGTGTCATCGACGGAATGGGTACATGCTGGGAAGCGATACATACATACAGGCTCTACGAGGTAGCTGAATTTTATACACAGACACCGTTTCCTGCTGTTTATTTTTCAATAGCGATCAATAAAAGAAAATGGAAATCACTTCCCGATGATGTGAAAAAGGCAATAACCGGCGTGAGTGGACTTGAAGGTTCAAGATTCTGGGGGCGCAATTTTGACAAGGCAAAAGAGGGTGTTTTTGAGATAGCTAAAGAAAATGGCAAAAATATTGCTTCAGATACTCTTTACGAAGAAGAGGTAAACAGGTGGCTTGAAATCGGCGGAAAACCCATATGGAATGATTGGGTTAAGAAAATGGAGAAAGAAGGATACAAAAACGCAAGGGAGATACTGGATACTGCTTTGAAGCTTTTGAAGGAATAATACGAATGCAGGTCATCAGCCTTATAAACAAATTGAATTATTTCCTTGTCCTCGTCCTCAAGCATCTTGCAATATGGATACTGACAGCCATGATGCTGCTTACCGCTGTTGATGTCTGTTTGCGTTATGTGTTCAACAGCCCTATTACCGGCAGTTTTGAACTTGTTGAGCTTATGATGGCCCTTATTGTCCCCTTCAGTATTGTATTTTGCGCGAGTGAAAAAGCACATATACATGTTGATATTGTGCTGGAACATCTCAACACAGGCTTGAGATCTTTTTTTATATTTACCGGCAATATCCTTTCGTTGTTTCTTTTTGTCCTTATAACCTGGCAAACATGTATCTATATTGTTGAAGAGTATGAATGGAGGTTGACCTCCGCGGTTCTTTATATCCCGGTCTATCCCTTTATCGGCGCCCTGGCAGCAGCGTTTGCAATTTTGAGTCTTCTGCTTCTGGCTGAATTGATAAACTACATCTCCCGTACGACATTTAAATGGAAGCAATCACAGTAGGTCTTATCGGAATAGTTATACTTATCATTCTCCTGTTTGCAGGGCTTCCCATTGGTGTGGGTATGGCCCTGGTCGGCTTTATTGGTTTTGCCTGCCTCACAGACATGAATGCTGCGCTCGGGCTCTTGAGGACCGTACCCTATACAACATTCGCAAGTAATAACCTGAGTGTTATTCCCCTGTTTATACTAATGGGGTCTTTTGCCCTTGCTGCGGGGATGAGTGAAAATCTTTTCAGGGCTGTCTATAAATGGCTTGGGCATCTCAGGGGAGGTGTGGCCCAGGCGACCATAGTGGCATGTGCATGTTTTGCAGCCATAAGCGGTTCAAGCCTTGCTACTGCCGCTACTCTTGGGGCTGTGGCTCTCCCTGAAATGAGAAAATACAGGTATGATGACAGCCTTGCAACAGGCGCCGTCGCAGCGGGAGGCAGCGTGGGTATTCTAATCCCTCCCAGTGTAATACTGATTATCTATGGTATTATAACGGAACAGTCCATTGGCAAGCTTTTTCTGGCAGGCTTTATACCCGGCGTGATGGAAATGTTATTTTATATGCTTACCGTGTGGCTGCTGACTACAATTTATCCTGATAGAGGGCCAAAGGGGCCAAGGACCGGTTTCAACGAAAAGGCCAATGCTCTCAAACAGACATGGGAAGTAGTCCTCCTTTTTATTGTTGTAATAGGAGGAATATATGCGGGTGTTTTCACGCCAACAGAAGCAGCGGGAGTAGGTGCGTTTGGAACCTTTTTCTTTGCAATAGTCCGGAAAAAACTCACAAAAGAGGTTTTTAACAGGAGCCTGGTAAATACCATTAGAACCACAGGTATGCTGTTCCTTATAATGATGGGGGCAATGATCTTTGGTTATTTCCTTTCAGTTTCGCAACTCCCCTTTGAACTTGCATCCCTTGTCGGTGAACTATCTGTAAACAGGTATATTGTACTTGTCATAATACTTTTCATCACACTGCTCCTGGGTTGTATTATGGATTCAATGGCAATTGTCCTTTTGACCATACCTGTCTTTTATCCGCTGATAACCGATCTGGGTTTTAATCCCATATGGTTTGGGATACTGGTTGTCAGGGTGACAGAGATGGGGCTCATAACCCCGCCTGTAGGGATGAATGTCTTTATTATAAAAGGGATTTCCGATGTGCCGATAAGTACAATTTTTAAGGGGATTATTCCTTTCCTGATGGCTGATCTGATTCAGGTTGCTTTCCTTATAATGTTTCCGCAGATTGTACTTTATATACCGAATCTTATGTCGTAATATATCGCAAACAGAAAGGAATTTATATTATGAAATTCAGACCATTAGGAATAGCAAAAGAGATCATCCAGGCTGCAGGAATGCAGGTGACATATACATATGATGACCTTGTGTTTATAGAGCACAGCCCGATTCTCGTTCAGTTTGATGATAAAAATAAAAAAAACCTTAAGGTATATTTTAATGTGGATTGTGAAACTGCTGCTGCTGAAAAAATAGAGAAAAAGCTTAATGGTGCGGCAACAGAAAGAGAATTCACAATCACGATTACCGGTGAATTTGAGATGGCTCAAAAAAAAGGAGTTGAAGAAATTGAAGTCAGGCTGCTGCCTTTCTGACCCCTTAACTAGAGCCCATCCAGAAAGAGGCAATTTCTGGATGGAGCTTTCAGCGGTCAGCTATCAGCCGTCAGCTAAGTCTTTATTTTAAAAGCCTTTTGCTGAAAGCTGAACGCTGAGTGCTGACAGCTACTGAATAAAAACTTTAGTTTTTGGATAGGCACTAACTAATATTGCCTTTAGCTGTACTAATATGTTATGATCCGTTTTAAAATCGGGGAGAATGCGAATGAATATTCATCAAGAAACACCATTTCAAAAGGCACTTGACGCTATTGAGTCTCTTCCTGATGCCCAGGAAGAAATTCTTGATATTATGAAGAAGCGTCTTGCAGAGGACAGACGCGAAGAGATAGCTGCAAATGCCAATGAAGCAGTTATGGCAGTGAGAGAAGGACGCGCCAAATACGGCACAGTTAAAGATATCAAAAGAGATCTTCTGAAAGAATGATGTATAAATTATCCTGGTCAAGCGGGTTTTGCAGAGCGTTCAAAAAAGTAATAAGGAAGAACCCTCACCTGGAAGAAAAGATATTCTCTACGTTGGAAAGGCTTTTAAATCCAGCATAAGAAAATGGTCTGAATTTTTTATTATTATTGTGTCAAAAGAATACATATGCCTGCGGTTTGCTTCAATATTTGTTGGTTCCCCCGCCGCTGGCAGCTTCAACAATAACAGCCCCGCCCATGGAATGGCCGATCAGAATAACCTGTTTACTTCCAACTGCTTCTGTTACAGCTTTAACATCTTCTCCGAAATAACTCATTCTGTAATTTATCCTGGACATTCCGGAATGCCCGTGACCCGCCAGATCAACCACTACAACACGGTATTTCTTTGAAAATACCGGCACCTGATTTTGCCAGTAACGCGAATCATAGCTCCAGCCATGTACAAAAGCCAGTGTTGTTTCTCCTGGGCCGTAAACTTCATAGGAGATTGGAGTGGCATCCCGGCTTATGGCAACAGATGGCCATTTTTCTTTTGCATATGTATCACCGGAGAATGATGAAATTATAAGAAGAAAGACAATAAGCCCGGGAAAACATTCTTTTTAATTTGTTTTATAGAAGAATGGTCTCCTTATTAACTTTTGGCCCGAATGTTGCTTGGTAAATTAATTATTACTAACCCGAAAGGAGCAAAAATCCATGATTACGACATGCACTGCCACAGATTTTGTAAATATACATAGAAACACTCAAGCTCTTGAAACTCAAAATGATATGACATTTGATAATTTTGCCGAGTGCTTACAAAAACAGATGCCAACAGATAATTCTTGTACTGTTGCCCGGGGAACAGAAGAAAATATATCGGAGCAGGATACTGCAGAATATGATGAAATGGCCGCCATTAAAGAAAAGGGGCTGGTCGCCTATATCATGGAACTACACGAAAAGAGAGTAAGAGAAGAGGTCATGGAGTTGCTGGGAGTAACAGAAGAAGAACTGGCAGAAATGCCTCCTGAGCAGAGAGCTGCTATTGAAAAACGTATTGCCGAGGAAACTAAAAAACGCCTGGAAGCGGAATCATACATGCAAAAAAATAAAAATAAATTGGGTGCAATTCAAACAGGAGACATCGTATCGGCTCTGAATGCAGGTATTGATTCAAAAGCACAGGAAGTAAAAAATGGTCCCCTTTTTCATACAATCGAAAAAGATAACAAAGGGTTAATTTTTCCCTGAGATAGGAAGAAATTGCCTGATATAAGGTTCTGCAAATAAGTTGCTTCGGAATCACCGTCCCCTGTTACATGGGTTATATCTTTCAAAAACATAATCCTTTGAGTTTTCTGAGGATTATTGTAGAATATTCGGAACTTAAAATTCTTTGGAGGAAGTGATGAAGGGTGAAGTAACTGCAATTATAGAAAAAGCACCTGAAGGTGGGTATTGGGCTATTTGTCCAGAGGTTCCCGGGGCAAACGGGCAGGGCGAAACAATAGAAGAAGCAAAAGCCAGTCTTAAAGAAGCAGTGTCATTAATTTTGCTTGACCATGTTGAAGATATCAAAAGAGGTTTACCGACTGATGCTATCCAGGAAACAATAGCAATCTGATGAAAAAAAATGAGCTGGAGAAAAAACTTAGAATGGCAGGTTGTTACCTTAAACGTGAAGGAGTATCTCATTCTTTATGGATCAATCCAAAAACCGGTGTATTAGAAGCTATCCCAAGGCACAAGGAAATAAAAGAACCTCTTGCAAAGAAAATATTAAAGTCTTTAATTAATAACTAATTTCTACTTCTTGTCTTTTCATTGTTTTTCCTGTCATTTCGACCAATGGGAGAAATCTTTACCATGTTAAATCTGCGTAACGGGATGCGAAGCAGCATTTAACAGGGTGAATCTTTAGCCAGTGAAATTCATAATTATGACAGCAAAGCGGATTTACCCTGTTAAATTTCCCAGAGGGAACCCTATTTAACGAGGTGAACCTGGCTGAAATCTTGCTTGTCCTGGCCTCCTGTCAAGGCGTAGCTTTAGCGGAGACTGAAGCTTTCATGCGACGCCGGCTGGTTTTTTCTTGCTTTTTCAATCCATTAGTCTTAAACCTAACCTATTATTCCTTTTCGGATATAATAAAACACTGCCTTAAAGCGCCCATGCGCTTCATAATATAAAATATACTAATAAAGGGTGTTAAAAAGTATGCCATTTTTGGCAACAAAAACAAGCGGTTACATGATTTCCGTGTTTTCATGTAACATATTGTTATTATTGATTATTTCCAAATTTATTTAACACCCTTTAATAGTATTTTTATCGTCATTTTTAACCTGTTTAATCCGCAAAGCGGGATTAGTAGCATCATTTAACAGGGCGAGGCTTGCTGGCCCGATGATGTTTTCAGGGACCGTGGAATCTAGTTGCTTTTGATTATTGAAGGCTTTCAAGATTCAAGACACGACCCCTATGTATTTCCATTATTGAAGCTGTTGAGAATATGCGGAAACAGAATAGAACTTAGTAAAGTAATGGTATGGGGACAGAGACTTATTTAAGTAGTTAACTTAATGAGGCAATATTTATTAGTATGAAAATATAATACAAAATAATATCGAGTAAAATATATTAAGTTTGTGTAAAAATAAGGAAATTGAATTATGTGATATCATACAATAACTGATTTTAGCCCGTTTGTAATAACAATCGGAAATGGTGGAATAGTGATATTCTGTCATATAGAACAGAGGAGAGGTATTAATGATATTGTCCCATTCAAAAAAGATAGAAAAATTAAAAGAGTTTAAAGACGAAAATGAGTTAAGAATTTTTTTAATGGATTTGTTTAAACTGATTGGCTTTTCAGATGTCCAATTGACCCATAAGTATGGTGCACCAGAATTTGGGAAAGATATTATTGCTTCTCTAGATCATCCTCTAGATAAGAAGGAATGGTATGCCTTTGTTGTAAAACATGGACGTGTTACTGGTGGAACCGACAGTATTGAAAAAATTAAAAATCAAATAAAACAATCCTTTGAATATCCATATGAATGCATTGATGGAAATAATAGGAAGATTAACAAAGTTAGAGTAATAACAAATGAGCATTTTACACAAGGAGCAATTGAAGCAATCAGAAAAAGTCCTCATCTTCAAATCTATACTAATTTTGACTTTTGGTGGAATGAAAAATTAATTGAATTCATAGATAAAAAATATCCTGAATTTTGGCTTCCAGGTGATTTTATTTCAAAAGAATATACAAAAGCTGTGAATAACTTAATAACAAACGAATTTGAAATTAAAGAGCTAAGCGTAACAAAAATACCTGAAGGCAAAATAAAAAAACTTCTCGATTTGTTTATAACGCCATATTTACTAGAATTCTCTTCTGTAATTGATAATAAATTTAGCAAGAAGGTAGAAACTAAAAAAATTGAAATCGATGAGATTATTGATGATAAAGGAAGTTTTATTATTGAAGGAGATCCTGGAGCAGGTAAATCAAGGTTAGTTAACAGGCTTATCACACTCCTACTCGATCCATCACGTTTAACAGAGGATAATATCTTCCCAATAAAAGTAAAACTGCCTACATTAAAGAAAAATAAATTTGATATTATCACAAGTATGAAAGATGAAATTTATTCGTTAATTCCAGATGAAAATCATCGTTTTAATTTTGAAGAGGCGTCATTTACAGTATTCATAGATTCAATTGACGATCTTTATCCAGAAGATATAAAAATATTATCAAAAAATATATCCTCTTTGATTAATGGATATAATTATCGGTTTATAATCACTGCAAGATCATTAGAGAATATAAGTTTCAGCCATTCTAAAAAGAAAGTGCGAGAACTGCACTTGCAAAATTTTAACCAAAGGCAGATTGAGAAATTTGTTAGAAATTATTTTGATGATGCTAACAGAGGTAAAAGGTTTATAGAAGTTCTTAAGACAAGTAATATCCTTGAAAAATTACCAACTACTCCATTGACTATTACTTTGATTTCTTTGTTGTACGAGGATACTGATTATGAAATACCAGCTACTCTAACAGATATATACAATGATTTTACTGATGTTCTTCTTGGTAAATTGGAAATTAAAAACAAATTACAATTAATGGATTTGGTAATTAAAAAAAGAATTTTTTCACATATTTCATATCAATTGTTAGAAAAGAAAGAGTTTGAAATTGATAAGGAAGAATTCATTGATAAAGTAGAAGAATATTTAAATCCAAAGGGATACTATTTTGATGATAGAGATGAATTATTAAGGTTATTAATAAAGACAGGTATTCTTTATCTTGACACAAATACCAATAGAATTGGATTCAAACATCTGTCATTCCTTGAGTATTTTTCTGCTTATGAGATTTTATATGTGAAGAATACATGGAAAGAATTGATTGCAAAATTCAATGATGTAAACTGGCAAAATACTGCAATTTTTTATGCAGGATTTTCTAAAGATATGCCTTGGTTTATTAATGATCTTATTAAAAAATTACCAAATAAAGAATTAAGAGATCACTGTTTAAATGTTAGTGGTATGGGGTATTTAGCTCAAGCTCTGTATATGACAGACACGGGAGATAGAGCAAAGCTAGTTGAAAAATCATTAGATGAAATGATTTGCTCATTTACTAAGTTAAAGGATTTAACTGGGAATAAAGGGCCATACCTTAATATGCCTCTTCATATTGTTGGTGCAATGCTTATTTATTGGTTCACAATGAATTTTAGGTCAATTACTTTAGTAGAATGTTTGGAGTTAGTTTATGATAAAATAGTAGATAAAAATAAGGAGGAATTAGAAAGAACTGATTTTGAAATTGGTTTTAAGCTGTTTATCATTGCCTGTACGCTAGCAACCCAATACTTAAAAAATTATGATAAATTGAATGATCTGATTGATAGAGGTGTTTTTAATAAAGATCCCCTTTTAATAGTTCTTGCTGATATGTTTCTAGATTTTGAAGAGATTGATGATAAAAATGTTAGTAGAGAAAAAAGATTAAAAATTGGAAAAGAAATAAAAAGGTATAAACAAATACTGGTTGATATTACTAAGGAACCTGCATACCGTTTCAATTCTGAATATAAAAAAATAAAAAAGAAAATTGAAGCACCAAAAATTATATAAAGAGGGAACGATGTTTTATAATTCAATAGCTTAAAAGAAATCGAATTATAGAAGGTCATTCCCTGATAGTTCAAAGTAAATTACTACCACTTTTCCAGTATGTTTTCGATTAATCCGATTGCATTAGCTTCTTTATCGCGTATCTGCAGTATAATAGAAACAATTTCTTTGCGAGTTTTGGGTTTTACTAAATTTTTAATCTGCTCTTTAGATCGACTTGTTCCAAATTTCTTCCAGTACTGCCAAACGAGGTTACCCATTGCGGTGTAACATTCTGCTGCTTCATTTAACTGATCATGGAGATTTGATTTTACTTTCTCTGATTCAATCATACTTTTTAGAAAATATGCTCCGTAAAAAGCGCGGTTTTCGCTTATTATATTCATGGCATCTTCCTGTGCTGTCACACATTTTTCCAGCCTTTCAGGATCATCAGCAGAAAAATATTCATTAACAAGCAGATCTTCAGACCATGCCTCATATGCAGCCAGGCCCCCCTTGCGGCCATGTACATCTTCGGTACGGGCAAGCACCAAAGCCCACTTAAGCGCATTATAATAAATATTGCTCAGCTTCGGTTTGGACTTTTTCTTTCCGATGATGATAAGACCCGGGGTGTTTTTATACCAGTCTCTTTGCCTGAAATAGCCTGACCGTTCGAATTTTGTGTCTTGCGTCATTTCAGGCATATCCTGGAAAAAATTCCATCCGATAAGCACATTGGCAGATTCTTTATATGAAAAGTCGCTCTCTCGAAGTTTTGAGCCTGCTTTTCACGGTGTTCTCAGGAATTTCAAGGAAATCAGCTATTTCATTTTTTGTATACCCGTTAATGAAAAAAAGAGTTGTTACCTCGCGTAGATGCTGCGACAGCCCGTTTATCGCATTGAATACCTTTTGCTCGATATCCTTCCTTTCCATTATTTCATATGGGTTCGGTTCTTTTGACGCGCTTGCTGCTGCAAAATCAAGCGGCACCTGATGAAGTTTTTTTCTTTTCAGTATACGATTGCATCTGAACTGAACTATTCGTTTTAACCATCCCGGAAATGCTGCAGTATCCCTCAATGTTCTTAAATTGTAATATGCTTCGACAAATGCTTCCTGAACAGCATCTTCTGCAAGATGCAGATCACTGACAAGAGTGTAAGCATAACCGAAAGCCATATCCTGAAATCTGCGAATAATTTCCGCAAAAGCATGATCATCACCTGTTGTCGCCGACTTTATCAATGCTTCAAGATGAATCATGATGTCTCCCTGGTATATAGTGCGGAGTTTTAATGGAATCGGGTCATATTTTATTCAATTTTTGTAAATATTTTTAATAAAGATTATCTCAGAGCTCTTTAAAAAACTGCATTTGAAGTTGAAGAGAAGCTAAACATTATAAAAGGGAGTTCTGTTTAGCTCTTTCGTGAAAAGGGCATGTTGGTTCATATTTCCTTGGTTCGAAAGGTTTGAATTGTTTTGACAATATTCCATGATGGTGGAAAATTGTCATGATAATATTCCAGTTACAGGGAAAATAGTCGTTATAAAACGTCTGCTTGAAACCTATATTTTTGATCCTGAAATCTCCTATTTACGTGACAGAGAGAAGAGGTCATGGAGTTGCTGGGAGTAACAGAAGAAGAACCGGCGGAAATGCTTCCTGAGCAGAGAGCTGCTATTAAAAAACGTATTGCCGGGGAAACCGGTCACACATTGTGACCGGTTTAAAACACTTAAGCACTCCTCGGCGATGCCCCGAGCGTTTACAGCGCAGGGGGGTAGCAATGCTTTCTTCAGTATTAAACAGTGACAGGGCTATACTGGTAAATATCGTTATTATGAAATTACTGTAAAATATACTAAAAAACAAATTTATGAGTTAAAACTGCTGTATATGTAATTTGCATCAAGGCGTTTTCTTCTTAATGTAAGTTGATGAACTTATGCCGTCCGGATCTGCTTCTCGGGGACTTGATGTAACCATATTAGAATTTGTATAATCGTGTGCCTCACGCAGAGAGATAGCTCCATTATTATCTGTATCCGAATTTACCGTAGTCCCGTCAGGTGTCTGCTCTCTTAGTGCATTAGCAAATTGATATGTAAACTCTGCATGGTTAACATCATATGTTCCATTTCCCTCATAAGAAGATTCGAGGCAAGTACTTGATGTATGTGTCACAGTTTTTGAACCAGCCATGTCAAGATTATCGATCATGCCTCCGGCATGACAGGTCATTATCGCTACATTTCTTTTTTTATACGCAGCAATCGAGTTAATATAGCTTGCAAATTCAGTGTCTGTAACAGTTTCAGCAGTATTGGTTATTTCCATTGACAGGTTGCAGCCTGTGGGGCCATACCCAAGACCATGCCCCATCGACCAGACAAATAGATAATCATTTTTCTTTACCTTTATTATGTTCTCGGAAGAATTGCCATTGGCAAGCCAGGAGAAGATATTCTGGATGTTATTTTTGTGATTTGGATAATCGGTAATAGGATGCCCAAACTGGTCATTGGAATTATACTCCGCGTAGCCCGTATCAAAATCAATGCCGTCTCCATATAGGACAAAGATGTTTTTTCCCTTAAAACCGTTTTCTCTTAGCATCTTGTACATTAAAACCGTATCATAC
>JASFHE010000145.1:0-11529 GCA_050123415.1 Desulfobacteraceae bacterium
GTTATTTTACAAATGGAATACCGCCATACTCAAAGGCAAAAAGCTATAGACTCTCACACACGTCGAAATAAATTATCGATCCACTTAGAATAAGCTATGTGGTAAAGTTACGAAGTCAAATTAGGAAAAAAGTTTATTATGTATTGTGTGATTTTGATTATATTGACCTGATGCAGATGAAGATCCTTAAAGGTCGCTCCTTCAACAGGAAAATGAAAACTGATGAAAGCTCGGCTGTTCTAGTAAATGAAACACTGGTAAAAGAGATGGGATGGGATGATGCGTCAGGGAAGCAGATGAAACTTAAAATCACCGGAGAAGCAAAAAATGTTAAAGTGATTGGCGTTTTAAAGGATTTTCATTTCCGTTCCCTCCACAATGAGTTGATACCCCAGGTCGTACTGTTAGATACGGATGCGAGTCAAATCAGGATGCCTGTTATAAGCATTAAAATCCGGCCCGAGAATATAAATCAAACTATTAAGTTTCTGGAAACGAAATGGCGCGAGATTAATCCCATACAGCCTTTTGAATACAACTTCCTCGATGACATAATCCAGGGAGAATACGAAAATGAAGAACGATTGAGTATAATATTCAGATATTTTGTTTTCCTTTGTATTTCAATCTCATGCCTGGGCCTGTTTGCATTATCATCTTTTGTGGCAGAAAAGAAGACCAAGGAGATAGGCATACGAAAAGTTCATGGGGCTTCAGTATGGGAAATAATCTATAAACTGTCGTATGATTTTATCAAACTGGTAATAATATCAAGCCTCATTGCATGGCCAATTGCATATCTTTCAATGGAACAGTACTTAATTAATCTTTTTCCATACAGGACAGCTACTGATCCATGGATATTTGTAATTACAGCCTGTATAGCAATAGGGATTGCACTAATTGCCATCAGTTTTCATGTAATCAAGGCGGCAATAGAAGATCCGGTTAAGGCGCTGAGGTATGAGTAAAACAGTTCAAAGGTTCCAAGGTTTAGGATTTAACTCTGATACAGTGGCGACCGGAACAAAAGAAATTGGAATAAGAAATGTAACCGGAACTTCGGCAGGGACTATTATATTGTATGTGACAGGTCTTTTCCTGAAGTTTGTACTATTTTTCAATTGGAAGTTCATTTTTCAAACTGTTCATATACGGACACCTTGTGTCCGCTGGAGGACACTTTATTTCCTTTATTTTAAATCGAAAAATAAATGAAATCCTTAAAACTCTTGTCTGTAAAGGATGTTGGGGTTTAATGAGATTTTGGCACAGGCATTGCTTTATGAATAAAATATGCAGAGGTCCAAAGTTGCCCGATAACAGCGTCGGGATCTTCGGCAAGGTCTGAAATTAACTCTGCCCCTTAAAATGGGAATCACCTGTTCATCATAGCTTTAGGCGATGGTGGATATACTATTCTATAAACAACTAACTACAAACGGCGAACAACAAACAAATATCAGGAGGCTAAAATGATTCAGACAAGCAATTTGAAGAAGATTTACAGGACAGAGGAAGTTGAAACAACAGCACTGGATAATGTGAACCTGAGTGTGAACGAGGGAGAGTTTGTCGCAATCATGGGGCCTTCCGGGTGTGGTAAATCAACACTGCTCAATATTCTCGGGCTTCTGGATAATCCTTCGGCGGGATCTTATAATTTTCTTGGACATGAAGTTGCAGGACGCTCGGAAAGGCAGAGGGCCGATTTAAGAAAAGGGAATATCGGTTTTGTGTTTCAGAGTTTTAACCTTATTGATGAACTTACAGTATACGAAAACATAGAACTTCCGCTCCTTTACCTCAAGACACCTGCAAAGGAAAGAAAAGAAAAGGTCAATGAAGCCATGGAGCGGATGAAGATGACTCACAGAAAAAGCCATTTCCCTCAGCAGCTTTCCGGCGGCCAGCAGCAGAGGGTCGCGGTTGCACGGGCTATTGTTGGTAAACCGAAACTCATTCTTGCTGATGAGCCCACCGGTAACCTGGATTCGACCAATGGGGAAGAAGTAATGGGGCTTTTATCAAGCTTGCACGAACAGGGTACAAGTATAATTATGGTAACCCACTCACAGGAGTATGCAGAGTACAGCCAGAGAGTTATCAATCTGTTTGACGGACATGTTGTGGGAGAAAATATGGCGGCGTAAAAGTTGCAAAGGAGATAAAAAGTGGATCGAAAAATAGAAAAAAAAGCAAATCCTCTTAAACTAATTCTGATTACAGTGTTTTGTCTTGTCATAATTTATCTGAGCTTCCAGGTATACAGCCGTTCGGGCACAACCCGGCTCAAGGTTGATCCTAGCAGGATGACCATTTCACAGGTAAAATATGGAGAGTTCCAGGAATACTATCCCTTTGAAGGCGAAGTTGTGCCTGTAACTACCTATTACCTGGATGTTGACAGTGGAGGCAGGGTAGAAGAAATTTACGCTGAAGAAGGTAAACCTATTAAAAAAGGAGACCCTATTCTTCGTTTTTCTAACAGGACTGTACAGCAACAAGTCATTACACAAGAGAACAACCTGCTTGATACCCTGGATCGCTACCAAAATACCAAGATGAATTTAGCCGTGGAGAAATTGAGCCGGGAAGAGACTCTGCTGCAACTGGAAAACAACCTAAAAGCTCTGGAAAGAAAATATAAACGATACAATGTTTTGAAAAAAGAAAAGATCGTCATTTCTGAAGAAGATTATCTGCAGACAATTGATGAATTGGAATATAGAAGAGCTCAGTTGGCACTCAGGAAAGAATATAATAAAAATGAAGATCGCTCAAATGAACTACAACTTGAGCAGGCAAACAACGCCATAGAGCGTATCAATAAGGGGCTGGAACTTCTTGCTGAACAGTTGGACAGCCTGGAACTCAAGGCGGAGATATCAGGGCAGCTCTCAAGCATAAACGCCAAGATTGGTCAAAGGATCTTGGGTAATGCGCGTATTGGATGGATAGATGTTCTGGACAAACTTAAGATTAATGCCGGAATTGATCAGTATTACCTCGCCAAAGTAAAAGTGGGCACAAAAGGTAAATTCGCTCTCGAAGGGGAAAAGTATGATGTAGAGGTAATAAAGGTATACCCTGAAGTTGATGCCAGTCAACAATTCAGAGTGGATATGGCGTTTGTTGGCGCCCCTCCGGAAGGAATCATACGCGGGCAGACACTTACCACAGAACTGAGCTTCAGTGAACCGGGTCAGAGCCTTATGGTTAAAAAGGGTGGTTTCTATCAGCAGACCAGCGGTCGCTGGGTCTACATTATATCGGAGGATGGAAAAACAGCACACCGGGTTGATATGCGTCTTGGCCGTCAGAATCCCCGTTATGTTGAGGTGCTGGAAGGTCTTAAGGAAGGCGATTGGATTATTACCTCGGGTTATGACACCTTTAAGGAAGCGGATGAGTTAATATTCAAGGAACCTTTTAAGTTGAACGGATAAAAAAGAATAGGCGCATCTGTCATCGTTTGAAGCATACGGGATAAAATGACCGGACAAGATGGCGGAAGAGGAAGTCTGCGGTTTACGGTGTACGGAAAGACCTTAACCTCATACCTTGTAAACCATCAACGTGAGACTCATTTAGTCAAAATTGATATTGGGATCAAAATAAACAATATCTTTAACTAAGGTATCCATATGCTCAGCAGTTTTTTCAAGATAACACTCAGAATTCTCTATAATGGAAACCTCATCCCTTTATCTATGAAAAAGGTGGCGATATAAAAAAACTAAACCGGAGGCAGCTAAGTAATGTCTATTAAAAAAATAAAGTTGGTTTCATACCTGTTATCATCAATGATTCTGTTGACCGGATGCATTCTTTTTGCCGGATGTTATCATATCCTTCCCGGCAAGGAAAAATACACGTATACAGTGCCTGAAGAGAAGGTGCGGCAGATAGATACACTGGAATTAACGGAAGACAAAGACGTTGAAGAAGAAAAAACCGTCACAGAACCTGAGGAAATGGATGCGCCTGCACAACTGAAGTTATCTATTGAAGAGTGCAGAGCGCTGGCACTTGAAAATAACCTTGATCTGAAGGTTGAGCTTATTGATCCTGCTATAGAGGCAGAGAAAGTTATTGAAGAGGAGGCAACGAAGTTTGAGGCAACTTTCTCGGTGGATGCCAGTTATCAGAATCTAAACAGCCCGCCTACAGGGTACTATGATGTAATTTACGGAAATAAAAGAGAGAGAACCTCTGTTGATTATGGTGTAGAGATACCTTTGCGGACCGGCGGAAATATAGATATTAACATAACTGATACGCGCGTTAAAACAAATGTGCCAAGTGAGTTTACTAATATGAATCCTTCATATTCACCGAATATCACAGCTTCCATAAGACAACCTCTTCTTCGTAACGCAGGCATGCGGGTCAGTACTTACACTATAAGAATAACGGAATATAACAGACAGCAAAGTGATGCACGGACCAAGAACGAGACAATTCGAATAATTAAAGAAATAGACAAGGCCTACTGGGACCTCTATGCACAGAGAAGATTGCTGGATGTACGTAAAAAAGAATACGACCTGTCAAAAGATTGGACTGAGCAGACAAAACGTCTTGTAGAAGTTGGAACAAAACCTGAGGTTGATTTGATCTCGGCCAGGGCGAATGAGGCTGATAGGCTTGAATATGTAATACAAGCCAAAAACGATCTTCGTGATATGGAAAGAAATCTTAAACAGAAGCTTAACAAACCGGGCCTGGGTTTGAATACAGACACAGAACTGATCCTTTCAACCGATCCTGAACCTGTGCATTATGAATTTGATAAGGAGCAGATAGTGAAAAAGGCCATAGAAAACAGGATGGATATACTGCAGCTGGAACTTGAACTGGCAAAGGATGAAAATACGATTGAATACAATCGAAACCAGCTTCGACCGGATGTAACCCTGGAATATGAGTATGGCATTAACAGCCTTGGAGAATCAAGGCATGACGGCTATGATATGCTGCTTGATAACGAATATCATGATCATACGGTGACCTTAAACCTCGAAATACCTCTGGGAAACAAGGCGGCAAAAAGCAGGCTGCACCAGGCAGAATATGGAAAGGCAAAACGGTTGATCGATATAGAAAATAAAAAAGCCCAGATCGAATATGAAGTATTGGGAAGCCTTGATCAACTGGAGGCAAGCTGGCAGAGTATCCTGGCCAGCAGAGAGACAAAAAAATACAGGGACACACAGTATAAGGCTGAAAAACGTCAGTATGAGCTTGGCATGCAGACATTAAGGGATGTGCTTCTTGTACAGAAAGATGTTGCGGACGCCCATAGAAGCGAAATAGTTGCCCTGACAAACTATCAAAAAAATCTTATTGACTTGGCGTATAATACAGGGACTCTTCTTGGAGCTGCAAAAGTTGAGCTGGAGTCGATGGTTCCGAAAAAATGAAGAAAAAATGGTGCAAGACCCAGGGCTCAAGGCCCAGGGAAAGGCTTGTAATATATTAACCTTGCGCCCTGAGCCATTATTTTATTAAACCGGAGGCAATCAAATCGTGCGTATTAAAATAAAAATAAAATTGGCTTCATATCTCTTATCAGTGGCTGTGTTATCCGGGTTATTTCTTTTTGCCGGATGCTCCCATATTTTTTCGGGAAAAGATCATTATACATATATAGTGCCTCAGGAGAAACTGCAGCAAATAGATATACTGGAATTGGCAGAAGCCAAAGGTACTGGCGCGGAGAAAATATCAATAGACGAGGAAGGCGAAAAGACACCTGCCGAACTCAAACTGACTCTTGAAGAATGCAGGGCGCTGACCCTTGAGAATAATCTCAACCTGAAGGTTCAGCTTATTGAGCCTGCTATTGCAGCAGAGCGTGTAAATGCGCAGGACGCAAGATTCGAAGCAGTCTTCAGCATCGATGCTGAAGAGAGTAAGACTAACAGCCCGGTCGCGGGGGAACTGGATGAAATCACAGGAACCAAAACGGAAACAAGTAGTGTTAGATCTGGTGTTGAGGTCCCTTTACGCTCAGGAGGAACTTTTAACTTTAATATAAATGATATGACGGAAAAAAATTCTCCCAAGTTTTATGATCCCGCATACACATCGCAAACTACAGCTTCTATAGGCCACGCGCTTCTTCGTAATGCGGGAACGCGGGCTGCTACATACGGTATTCAATTGGCAGAGTACCAAAGGCAGATAGTCGATACCTATACAAAACAGGCCGCCATAGATACCATAGCAAATATTGAGTCTGTCTACTGGGGTCTGTATGCTGCCAGGAGATTACTGGATGTTCGTAAGCAGGAGTATAGACTGGCAAAAAATCTGCTTGAAGAGACAGAACGTCAGGTTGAACTTGGAAGTAAGGCTGGGATTGAACTGATTAGAACCAGGGCAGGCATGGCTTCAAGTGTCGAAGCTGTCATAAAAGGCAAAAACACTGTTCGTGATTATGAAAGACTGCTTAAACGAACGCTTAACAAGCCGGGTCTGAGTATCAGAACAGACACAGAACTGATTCTTTCAACCGACCCTGATCCTGTGCATTATGAATTTGACAAGGAACAGATTGTAAAAAAAGCCATAGAAAACAGAATGGATATGCTGGAGATGGAACTGAGACTGGCCCTTAATGAGAACACGATTGGGTACAGGCGGAACCAGCTCCTTCCACTTTTAAATCTGCAATATGTATATTTCATTACCGGCTTTGGAGCTTCAAGACATGATTCCTATGATATGCTTTTCGATAACGAACATCATAGTCATATAGTAACTTTAAACGCTTCTGTACCCATCGGAAATAAGGCTGGAAAAAGCAGTCTTCGTCAGGCTGAATATGAACGCGCCAAACAGTTAACAAGTATAGAAAATAAAAAAGCCCTGATCGAATCTGAGGTCTTGAAAGGTATTGATCTGGTGAAAACCGGCTGGCAGCACCTGTTGGCAAGCAGACAAAGCGCAATTTATTCGGGCAGGCAGTATGAGGCAGAAAAACGCCAGTATGAACTGGGGATGAGGACTGCCAATGATGTTTTTGAGGCGCAAACAGCTCTGGCAAATGCAAAAATAGCGGAAATATATGCGATTACACAATATCAAATGGGTCTTGTTGATCTGGCATATTCAACAGGAACCCTTTTAGGGGCTGCCAAGGTCGATCTGGGACCGATGCTGCCGGAAAAATGATAAAAGAAAGGTTTATGGCTCAAGGCACAAGGTTTGAGATATTAAGATTAGATGGGATTTTGCACCAAATGCTTTTAACTTAAGAAAATTTTCTAATCTGAGTCATGTCTATTGACGCATTCGTCATTCCGGCTTGACCGGGGAATCCAGTTGCTTATTAAAATGAGTATAGCATAGCACTAAGTCAAAAACATTGTGATTTTTGTCCGGCCATTGCTTTAACGACGGAGTATTACACCCCACTGAAGAAAGTATTTAATGGTTAAATGACTTAATTATTGAAACAGCAGACGGTAAATATAAAGAATCGATATTTTAGTTGTTTTTGTTTTTCAGTGGATCCGCTTTGCACCTTTTTCACGTTGAGCATTAATTTAACTTCCTGGAGGCCTTCATGCTGAGCAACTTTATTAAAGTAACACTGCGAAAACTGTATCGGGAAAAGCTGTACACAATTATCAATGTTTCCGGTTTAGCTTTTGGAATAGCATGTTGTCTGATCCTGGGGCTCTTCCTGCACAATGAGCTGACCTATGATCAACATCATATGAATTATAAACGCATCTACCGGGTTGCATGTGAATATACGTCTGATAATAGGCCCACTAAATGTGCCAGCGTTTCGGCTGCTCTGGCATCAATCCTTAAAAATGAGAATACGGAAATTATTGACTACGTAAGATTCGCGCTTATGATCCTTCCCAATGATCCGGGGCCGGGTATGGCAATTTATTCCGATAATGATACCTTCTTTTGGAAAGATATCTATGCTGTAGATGATAATGTGTTTGAAGTCTTTACTTATGATATCATTTATGGCGATCCTGAAACAGCACTGATTGATCCGAACTCTGTTGCAGTCAGTGAGACCTTTGCCAGAAAATATTTTGGCGATGAAAATCCTATTGGTAAAACAGTTAGGTCAGACGATGCTACAATGAAAATTAGTCTTGTATTTGCTGATTTACCTGACAATACACATCTCAAGACTGATGTTCTTATGTCACACAATTTGCCTGGATTAAAACTGGACCCTTCTAACTTTAAACAATTTTTATGGAGCCCCGGAGATTATACATACCTTGTCTTGCCGGAGAATTATCCGCAGGCATCTTTTAAGAGAATGACTGATGCTTTTTATCAAAGATATATGAAAGAATTTGGTGATGGGCATAATATTAGATGGGACGCCTGGTTGCAACCCTTGAAAGATATTCATTATGGGGAAGTGTTGGTCTATGACCGTCCGGTCGGCAATGCTTCATTTTTGTATGGTTCTGCCATGATCGGTTTACTGATCCTGCTGATAGCCTGTATTAACTATATGAATCTTGCCACTGCCAGATCTTTAAAGCGTGGTAGGGAAGTAGGCTTTCATAAGGTTCTGGGAGCAAAAAAGCCACAATTGATTATGCAGTTTTTGGGAGAGACTATTATAATTTCCTTCATGGCACTTTTCCTGGGATTGATCATTGTAGAACTGGTACTGATCCTTACGCCTGTAAATGAAATGACAGGTAACCTGCAGTTGACTGATTACCTGGCCGAACCGGTGCGGCTGTTATGGCTGATTGGCTTAACTATCTTTACCGGTGTGGTATCCGGTGCTTACCCGGCTTTTTACCTGTCTTCTATCTCTCCTATTGCAGCGCTTAGTGCCTTGAGAAAAGCTGCGACTGCACAGTTTAAGATGCGGCAGATTCTGGTGCTGATACAATTGGTTATCTCCATTGGAGTTATTGCAAGTACTTTCCTGATGGTGCTTCAGCTACGATACATTACTAATAAACCACTGGGTTTTGCCAGAGAAAACAGAGTTGTATCCCGTTTGCAAGGTGCAGATATCCTTGAAAAACACAAGATAATAAAAATGGAATTATTAAAAAATCCAAATGTGCTGGGGATGACACTCGGTAGTACAATACCATGCACGGATGTGAGCACCAGTATGGGAGCTACAGAAAATAATGACGGTATTATGGAGCCACAAACCAAGAAGTTTATATTCGCTTTTAATGATGACTATCTGGATGTCATGGGTTTAAAACTCCTGGAAGGTCGGAATTTTTCTGATCAGATATCCTCTGATCGAGATGAAGCAGTTATTGTGAATGAAACACTCGTAAAAAAAATGGATTGGGATGAACCGTTGGGTAAACGTATTGAGTATTACGGAACAAGAAAAGTAATTGGTATAGTAAAGGATTTTCATATTCAGTCCATGCACTCCACTGTTGAGCCGTTCATGCTTGTTCGATTTGATCCTCCTTACGCAGGCATGGATGAATTTGCCAGGGCAATATACAACGGAATAATGGTTGTCCATATATCAGGAGAAGGCATACCCAAAACACTGGATTATATCAGGAGTGTTATGGAGGCGCTTGATCCCAAACATGGGTTTGAGTATGAATTCCTCAACGAAATTATCGATCAACTTTATGTATCTGAAAATCAGATGGTAAAGTTGACCGGCTTGTTTGCCTGTATATGTGTGTTTATAAGTTGTCTTGGCCTGTTTGGTCTTTCTGCGTTTATTACAGAACAAAGAACCAGGGAGATTGGCGTGCGTAAGGTACTTGGAGCATCGAGCACGCAGATTATTTTCATGCTATCCGGACCATCACTGATACTGGTACTTATAGCATCAGTAATTGCATCCACTTCTACCTATCTTGTAATGGGCGAATGGCTGTCCGGTTTTGCCTATCGTACCGGGATTAACCCGATGGCATTTGTAATTGCTGCTGCCATGGTCACTATTGTTGCTTTTATCACTATTGCCTTGCAGTCATATAAAACAGCACAGGCCAATCCGGTTAAGGCGCTTCGCTATGAATGATTAAAAAAGGTGCAAGGCACAGGGTACAGAGTGCAAGGGGATACCTTGTCGTCATTCTCCGGCTTGACCGGGGAATCCAGTAGTTTTTAGCTTTTTAGTTTTTCATTGGACGTTGGAAGTTGGGCGTTCGATGTTGGATGTTCATCTTTTTAAAAAAAGGGATTCTCATGTTCAAAAATTTTCTTAAAGTCACACTTCGTACTCTTTCCCGTGAAAAGGTTTATGCATTTATAAACATATCCGGATTATCACTCGCTGTTGCCTTCTGTCTTATAATAGGTCTTTATCTCCGCAACGAGCTTACTTATGATAAGCATAATACAAAGCACAAACAAATTTACAGATTGGTAACCGAGCTTGATACAAGCGGTAAAATCGATAAATTTATATATTCATCACAAACAGTAGGGAAAAAGCTTGCTGATGAGTATGCCGATGTTAAAGATTATGTAAGGTTTCTCCCGATCAATCGTCAAGTGCTGCTACAATATGAAGACAAATCTTTTTATTGGAGTAAAACTGCCTTTGTCAGCAATAATGTCTTTGAGGTTTTTGACCATGAATTTATTTATGGCGATCCAAAAACTGCCCGCACAGAACCATTTTGCGCAGTGAGTGAATCCTTTGCAAAGAAGTACTGGGGAAATGAAAATCCTGTCGGTAAAATATTCACTTCCGAAGGAAACGGAACAAAAGTTACTCATGTTTTTAAAGATCTGCCGGTAAACTCACACTATAAGTATGATGTGCTTTATTCGGATAATGTGCCTTTTTTAAATACACCGGAAGACAAATATACTCTATGGAAACATCGCTTCTATACTTATCTGGTAATGTCTGAAGATTATAATGTTAGTGATTTTGAAGGTATCAGTGACTCTTTTTATAAAAGACATATGATAGAAACAGGGAAAGAAAACAATATGTCGATAAGGTTTATGATAGAGCCCCTGGCGGATATTCATTATTATTCAGATGCGGGATATGATCTGCCAAAAGGAAACAGATATTATCTATACGGATTTACGGCAGTAGCGATATTCATTCTGCTTGTGGCCTGTATCAACTATATGAACCTGGCAACAGCCAGGGCAGCAAGAAGATTAAAAGAAGTGGGTATAAGGAAGATCCTTGGCTCGGGAAGATCTCGCCTGATAACTCAGTTTCTGGGAGAGTCCATATTCTTTTCATTTATTGCAATGCTTGCAGGGTATGCAATAGTCGAGCTTATCCTGAACCTGACTCCGGTAAATGAATTGATGCAGACCACTCTTGTCCTGGATTTAAAAAATGAACCGATGCTGCCGGGATGGATGCTTGTCTTTTGCCTGGGCCTCGGCTTTGTATCAGGCATATATCCTGCCTTTTACCTTTCTGCTATTGCGCCTGTATCAACTCTTATAAAAAATCCTAAAACAGGTAAAAATAAAACAGGATTTAGAGAATTACTTGTTCTTGTCCAGTTTATAATCTCAGTAACAGTAATTGCATGTACCATTATCATA
>JASFHE010000146.1:0-11521 GCA_050123415.1 Desulfobacteraceae bacterium
TTTTCGGGAGCGCTGTAAACAACTTCGGCGTAAGAGAACTCCTTGACGCCTTTATTGAAATGGCACCGGAGCCTTATCCCCGGATGGCTGTAACAAGGGAAGTATCTCCCTATGAAGATGCCTTTTCAGGATTTATATTTAAAATACAGGCCAACATGGACCCGGCTCATCGTGACAGGATAGCCTTTATGCGGATATGTTCGGGAAAATTCAAAAGGGGAATGAAGGTCATGCACCACAGGATAGGCAGAGAGATATCCATAGGTAATGCCACTATCCTCATGGCACAGGACAGGGAAAATGTTGAAGAGGCCTACCCCGGTGATATTATAGGGATACACAATCACGGCACCATTAAAATCGGTGATACATTCACCGAAAAAGAGCCCCTGAGATTTACAGGTATTCCAAGCTTCGCGCCCCAGCACTTCAGGGTTGTCAGGATAAAAAATCCCATGAAGACAAAGCAACTTGCAAAGGGCCTGCTTCATCTTGCGGAGGAAGGTGCAATCCAGGTATTCAGGCCTGTGAACAGCAGCGAATATATCCTTGGCGCGGTGGGGGTGCTTCAGTTTGAAGTTACTGCTGCGCGTCTTTTAAAGGAATACGGTGCAGAAACGGTCTATGAATCTTCACGGTATATAACCGCGAGATGGGTAAGTTCTGATGATCCTAAACAGATGAAGGAATTTGAACAGAAAAATTCAAGTAACCTTGCACTTAACGCAGAAGGGCAGCTTACCTTTCTAGCTCCCAGTGAATGGCATCTGGAAAGGGCAATGAAGGACTTTCCGGACGTGGTATTTGATAAGACAATAGAGTATGATACGTAGTTGATAAAAAGAGGAAAGAATGAGCATTGAACATGGATTGAAAATCGCGGAAGAACTTGGTCTGAAATTACAGCAGGTAGATGCTGTTGCACAGCTCCTGGATGCCGGAGCTACAGTTCCCTTTATTGCCAGGTACCGGAAGGAGGCGACAGGCACTCTGGATGAAGTTGCCATCATCAGGATAAGAGACAGGCTGGAACAGCTAAAGGAACTGGATAAACGGAGGGAAAGCATACTTGAGTCCCTGAAGGAAAGGGAGCTTTTAACACCCGAGCTGGAAGAAAAGATAGTCAAGGCACAGACCATGTCCGAACTCGAAGATATCTATCTTCCCTATAAACCCAAGAGACGAACAAGGGCGACAATGGCCAGAGAAAAAGGTCTTGAGCCCCTTGCAGACCTCATATGGGAACAACTCGCGGAAACAGACCCTGCGGCTGAGGCGGAAAAATATATTGATACTGAAAAGGGTGTTGAGTCTGTTGATGACGCGCTTGCAGGGGCAAGGGATATCATTGCCGAAAAGATAAACGAAGACCAGGCCGCCAGGGAGGCCATGAGGGCCTTTTTTATGAAAAAGAGCATGTTCCAGACAAACATCGTAAAAGGAAAGGAGACTGAAGGCGCCAAGTTCAAGGATTACTTTGAGTGGTCTGAGCCTGTAACCGGCGCCCCTTCCCACAGGGTGCTCGCCATGAGAAGAGGGGAAAAGGAAGGCTTTATCACAATGAAGGTTACCCCTCCCCAGGAGGAAGCCCTTAAAATACTTGAAGGGCTCTTTGTAAAGGGTGAAAGCCCGGCTTCATTGCAGGTACTTGAGGCTGTCCACGACTGCTACAGGCGGCTTCTTTCCATGTCGATGGAAACAGAGGTTAGGCTTGAAACAAAAAAGCAGGCAGATGAAACAGCCATATCGGTCTTTTCAAATAACCTGAGGGAGTTGCTGCTTGCATCTTTCCTCGGGCAGAAAAGGGTAATGGCAATTGATCCGGGGATAAGGACAGGGTGCAAGGTTGTGTGCCTGGATGCACAGGGAAAACTTCTTTGCCATGAAACTATCTACCCTTTCGGTTCAAACGAGGCCCTTTCGAGCGCGGAAAATATTGTAAGGGCGCTTGCCGCCAGATATGAAGTTGAGGCAATAGCCATAGGAAACGGCACGGCCGGAAGGGAGTCCGAGACATTTGTAAGAGGGCTTGGCCTTCCCTCTGATATAATCGTTTCAATGGTAAACGAGAGCGGTGCTTCGGTTTATTCCGCGTCCGAAGCAGCGCGAAAGGAATTTCCTGACCTTGATATTTCATACAGGGGTTCGGTTTCCATTGGAAGAAGACTTATGGACCCGCTGGCAGAGCTTGTAAAGATTGATCCGAAATCGATTGGTGTCGGGCAGTACCAGCATGACGTTAACCAGCAGGCGCTCAAGGAGGGCCTTGATGATGTGGTGGTAAGCTGCGTAAACAAGGTTGGTGTTGAAGTGAATACCGCCAGCGAACAGCTCCTTGCCTATGTATCGGGCCTTGGTCCGCAGCTCGCAAAAAATATAATCAGGTTCAGGGATGAAAACGGTCCCTTATCAAGCCGTGATGATCTTAAGAATGTTCCGAGGCTGGGTCCCAAGGCCTTTGAACAGGCAGCGGGATTTCTGAGGATAAGGGGAGGCATAAATCCCCTTGATGCAAGCGCTGTTCACCCGGAGGCATACCATATTGTGGAAAAAATGGCAGTGGACATGGACTGCTCAATAGGAGAGCTCATCAATAAAGGGGAGATAAGAAAAAAGATCGATCTTTCCAGGTATGTAACTGACGTGATCGGCATGCCCACGCTTACGGATATTATGGAAGAGCTGGCCAAACCGGGACGTGACCCGAGAAAGCAGTTTGAGCTGTTCAAATTTACAGACGGTGTGGAAAAAATTGAAGACGTAAAACCTGGCATGAGGCTTCCCGGGATTGTTACCAATGTAACCGCATTCGGCGCGTTTGTTGATATAGGTGTTCATCAGGACGGGCTGGTTCATGTAAGTCAGCTTGCCGACCGCTTTGTAAAGGACCCCCATAAGGAGGTAAAGGTTAATCAGCAGGTTAAGGTAACTGTTATGGATGTTGATCTGGGCAGGAACAGGATATCCCTGTCCATGAAGGAAAATCCCGGCCCCGCGGAAGCGTCTTCAGATACGGCAAGGAAAAAACCCGTATCAGGTGGCGGCAGGAATAACCGGAGAATAGAGAGAAAAAAACCGGAACCCTTTAATAATCCGTTCAAGAAACTTTTACAGTAACAGAAAAATATAAAAGTATATTGCCTGTGGTTATTATAATGCAATTTTGAATATTTCAGACATATGTGATATTAGATTTATGTTTATTGTTTATTAATGAAAAATGATTGGAAGGTTGATTGGATATTATTTAATTTTTTTAAGCTTTGATGTGGTTAAGGATAAATTAATTTAGTGTGTTGCCTTTTGTTCGGCTACATTAGGCCGGGCAGGGTTCCACTTGTCCTGTTTGACAGTATCGGCATGTGCTGTCAGGAAAAATGGAGGAACTCACATGAAAAAAGGAATAACACTCGGTTACATTTTTATTTTTCTCCTCTTCCTGCTGCTCTCTGTATTTGTTCCCTCTCCCGCTCTTTCAGCTACACAGCCGGGATCTCCTGAAAATGATGGCATCTTCGCGGGCCAGTCCAGCGATGACGAAGAGGAACTGGCCCGTCTGATTAAAATTCTGGACAAGTACACGGAAATTGCCACCAAGACAAAACTTAATGTTGATTTTGTACCCGGCATAGTAAACGTATTACACGGGGAAGACCTCGAGGTGAGAGGTGTCCGGAATGTCTGGGAAGCCCTTAAGCTCGTACCCGGTATGGACATTGGTATGAACAACATGGGACTGAGGCATGTGCTTGTAAGAGGGATAGGAGATACGATTGCCTCCGGAAATCTAAAATTTCAGTTGAATGGGATTTCCATGAACTCTGCGCTCTGGGGGAAGGCCTATCCCATTCTTGATATGCCCGTGGAACAGATTGACAGGATCGAAATAATACGGGGTCCCGGTTCGGCAGTACATGGTGAATTTGCCAGTACAGGTGTCGTAAATATTATTACAAGAAATGAAGAAAACCGGATTACCGGCGGGTATGGCCGCTATGATACATATACAGGCAGTGCGCAATTATCCATGAATTATCCAGAGCGTGACTTGAAACTTAACCTGAATCTGGCGGGTTTCAAGACTGATGGAGCCAGTGTCATGTCAGGCCCGGACCATCTCTACGGGATGGGTATGAGTGACCTGTCAAATGCCCCCGGACCTACCGATGAAGTCAGAGATTATAATTCGGTCATAATGGGATTTTCATTTAAAAATATTGCATTTACCGGATACTTTCTAAATGAAGGCAATGGTGATCATTTCGGTTTTATAGGCTCCCTTCCTCCTCCGCACAGTGATATTTCATTCAGGTTTAAAAATTACGGAGGACAGTTCATAAGCGGAATCGATTTGTCTGACAAACTTCACGTTGACATTAGATTAGGTTTTTTTCAGCACCGGTTCAGTTCTGCCCTCACTTTTGAACAACCCCCCGGTTTTTTGGGTTCATTTCCTGACGGGATATCTACCGCACCTTTTTATCAGGAAAACCGTCTTGACGGAGAGCTGGATTTTACCTACGGAAGATGGAAAAATAATATTATAAAATTCGGGCTGGCCTTTGCAAATACGGATATAGATAAAGTATGGCACGAAAAAAACAATGTTCCCTCAACTAATATCCCCCTTTCATCCGTATACCGGTTTACCGGATCAGAAAACTGGCTTTCTGAAAACAGAGAAAGGAAACTTTTTAATTTAACATTTCAGGATGAAATAAAGATAAGTGATTCTTTTTCTCTTATCGCGGGTCTCCGGTATGATCGATACAGTGATGTCGGTTCCGAATTGTCACCAAGGATAGCCGCTGTCTGGCAAATAACCAGGGAGCACATACTTAAAACCCAGTATGCGAGGGCCTTTTGTCCGCCTACCTTTAATCAGTTATATGCAAAGAATAATCCATATCTGGTGGGTAATCCCGGGATTGAGCCGGAAACAATTGATACCCTGGAGCTAAGTTATATCTATCATACTGATGACACCATAGGGAAAGCCGCCTATTTTTATTCCAACCTTGACGATCTTATCAGCGCCGGTGCAGGCACCTATTCGAACACCGGCTCTACACGTATTTATGGTGTTGAATTTGAACTGGAACACCAGTTAATAAGCAAGCTTAAGCTGGACAGTAACGTCTCCTTATCCCATTCCAAAAACAGCATCACCGGAGATGCAATTCCCGGTGTTGCCGAGTGGCTTGTAGATATAGGGATAATTTTTGAACCAGGCAGAGACATAGCCATAAGTGTACAGTATGGCTATGTCGGAAAACGCAACAGGGCTGTTGAGGACACCAGGGATAAATTGGCCGGGTATCATACGGTAGATACTGCTGTCAGCCTGTATAACTGTTTTGTAAAAGGCCTTACACTCAGGGCCGGTATTAAGAACATACACGATGAAGATGTTTATTATGCTTCTCCGGCGTTTCTGTACCCGGAGGACTATCCCAGGCCCGGAAGAGAGTGGTGGACAAAGTTTGTTTATGAGTTCTGATATCCGGTAAGGTAATGAGGGAGCTTTTGAAAGAGCGGGAAAAAAACAGATATATTCTCAGTATAATATTAATAGAAATTATTATACTGTTATCATGCAGCATTGCAGCAGCCGTGGGGCGGGATGAACTGAGGGTAAAGGCCGGCCTTGATTTATTTCCAAGTCTTTTAACTGCTGACCTTGATATAGCCGAAAAAAAGGGGGATGACGGTTTTCTTACACTCCTGCTCATATATACTGATGACAGGTCGCAGGCCATGGAGATGGCGCGGGTTTTAAGTTCGCTTAAAAAGATCCGGAAGATCTCCACCCGTGTTGAGATAACAAATGATCTTAGCATGAGTTCCTTTAAGGATAACCCTCCTGCAGGCATTTTTATTGCCCAGCCGCTTGGTGATAAATTATCCGGTGTGGTTTATTATGCCGTTAATAACAGCATTGTCCTTTTTTCACCTTTCAAAGGAGATGTAGAAAAGGGCGTGCTGGGAGGAATACATATAAGTGACAGGGTTCTTCCATATATTAACATATCATCAATGAAATCTTCCGGAATACATATCAAACAATTTTTCATGAGGGTATCGGTCCCCTATGCGCCATAGTTTACCTGATTATACATCTTCCCTTAAGGGACGTATCACATTGATGTTTGTGATTCTGGCGGTACTAATAGAAGGAACAATGGCCATGTACTGGGTCTATTCCCTGCGCCCCCGTATCGAGGCGGATATAGAATCAAAGATAAAGGCGCTGGCACAGACACAGAGCGCTTCCATTGCAAAGGCCCTGTCAGAAGAAAAAGTTAACAGGAATATGGTACTAAAGGCAATAGATAGCCTGTTCCTGCTCAAGGATGCTGAAACCGATACTCCCTTTGTATCCGGTGTTGAACTTTTAATTGACTATGATGCGATAGTCGTTCCCGCTGGTTCTCTTGATATAAACAGATGGCAGCACAGTCATGCTGATGATGAAATGCAAAATTTTTATAATGTGGAAATCCCTCTTTTTTCATCCCGCACAAAGGAACTTGTAGGGATTGCACGGTTTCACGGCAGCAAGCATTCATTTCAGTATTTTGAAAAGGAAGTAAGAAAGAGTTTCATACTGGCGACACTGGGAACCATGGTCCTGCTGCTGGCAGTCTGGCTGGTCCTGCTGTCTTTGCTCAACCCGCTTCGTCTGCTGGCAGAATCCTTAAGCTCCGGGCATATCAAAGATATTGAACCGCTCAAAACCCGCGGCAGATTTGTAAGCAGCGAAATACGTCTTGTTGATATGAAACTCAATGAACTTCTGGCAAAGATAAATGAATATACCATGGAACAGGAAAACCTTAATGTCATATTATCAACCCAGCAGGAGACCTCACTTGACGGTATTATAGTTGTAGGCGATAAAGGCGATATACTGACATATAACAGGCGGTTTATGGATATGTGGGGATTGTCCGCCGATATAATGAACAGCGGTTCGGGAAACTATGTGCTTGTACATGTCAGGGATAAAATTAAAGTCCCGTCTGCCTTCCTTGCCCAGATAAGGTATTTTGCAGACAATCCCGGTGAAAAAGGTTTCCAGGAGATTGAGCTTTTAGACGGAAGTATCTATGAATGCTATTCCTCTCCCATGAAAGGAAGGGACGAAGGATTTTTCGGGAGGGTATGGTATTTCAGGGACATTTCCGCGAGAAGAGAGGCGGAAAATTCTCTCTGGGAAAGTGAAGAAAGATATCGCCATTTCCTTCAGAATTTTGTCGGCGTTGCATATCAGGCTGATAAGGATACATTTGAGTTTACAATGATACACGGTCGTGTCAGGGATATTTCGGGATATGAAGAACAGGAAATACTTGATGGCAAAATGACCCTGCGGGGCCTTATCCATACCGAAGACATTGACGCTGTTATGGATGATATTTCAAGGCTGCAGGCCGGTGCCGAATATGTGATTGATAACGAGTACAGATTATGCCTGAAGGACGGCAGAATAAAATGGATACGTGATATCTGCCGCATGGTTGATCCGGGTGGAAACAAACCGGGTTTTCTTCAGGGGGCGTTTTACGATATTACCAAGAGTAAAAACCTCGAGTCCCAGCTTAATCAGGCCCGGAAGATGGAGTCAATAGGAACACTGGCTGGCGGCATTGCCCATGATTTTAATAATATTCTGGGAATAATCCTGGGCAACGCGGAGTTGATAAAAATTTCTCTTATAGACGGGGAACCGGTTGAACAATTTGTTGAGGAGATAAGGGTGGCATGCCTGAGGGCGAAAAAGATGGTTGAGCAGATACTTGTATTCAGCCGTAAAAGCGACCAGGAGCTGCTGCCTGTCAGTGTAAATCAGATTGTTGATGAAGCTGTCAAGCTCATCAGGTCTACAATACCTTCGACCATATCCATTTCATTAAATCTTCCCGATAAAGAAGACATCATAACCGGAGATGCAACCCAGATGAGCCAGGTAATGCTTAATCTCTGCGCGAATTCCGCCCATGCTATGCGTGAAACAGGAGGTGCGCTTGATATTACGGTTGCAGGTTTTGATACCGGAAATGAGACACTGATGCAGTACTATGACCTGCCGGATGGCAGGTATATTGAAATAAAGGTGAGTGATACCGGACACGGCATTAATCCCGGAATTATTGACCGCATTTTTGATCCCTATTTTACTACAAAGGGAGTGGGTGAAGGCAGCGGCATGGGGCTTGCGGTTGTACACGGGATAGTAACAGGACATGAAGGCAGGATACGTGTCGAAAGTGTACATGGCGAAGGCACAGTCGTTAGGATGGTTTTTCCTGCTGTCTATAAACAGCCAAAAAAAGAAAAGGAACAGGCTGACACTCTTTTCAGCGGTACTGAAAAGATATTGATTGCTGATGATGAAAAGAGCATTACATTATTATTAACTCGTCTCTTTGGAAGACTGGGATACAGTGTGACATCGGGAACCGATCCTGTTGAGGTCTATGAAGCGTTTAAAAATGATCCGGAAGGGTTTGACCTTTTAATTACGGATATGGCCATGCCAAACATGACAGGCGCTGATCTGTCAAGAAAGGTAAAAGAAATAAGGCCTGATATGCCGGTAATACTGTGCACAGGATACAGTGACCTGATTGATGAAGAAAATGCAATGGAGTATGGTATCTCAAGATTTATCATGAAACCCCTCGAATTGTATGATGTGGCTGAAACTGTACGTGAGATTCTTGATAAAAAATAGTTACAATAATGACTGTACTCAGTGCTCCGAAGAATTTATCCGGGCCGCCTGACGGTAACAGCCTGGCGGCGCTTAGTTAATCTTTATCCTCCACCCGAATGGGTCATCCTTTTTTCCGTACTGGATAGCAACTATTTCATCATACAGCCTTTGTGACAACTGCCCCATCTTGCCGCCTGCAACAATATGATCCTCTCCCTTGTAGGTGATCTGGCCGACAGGTGAGATAACTGCCGCTGTTCCTGTGCCGAATGCTTCGGTAAGTCTTCCGTCTCTTGCAGCCGAAATGACTTCGTCAATGGAAAGTGCCTTTTCGGAAATTTTCATTCCCCAGCTTTTTACGAGCTGGATAGCAGAATCCCTTGTGATGCCCGGAAGCACACTTCCTGCGAGCGGTGCGGTTATGACTTCATTATCAATAACAAAGAACATGTTCATTGTTCCGACTTCTTCAATATACTTTCTATCGGCAGCATCAAGCCACAACACCTGGGTAAACCCCTTTTCTTTTGCCTCTTCCGCAGCAAGAAGGCTGGCAGCATAGTTGCCCGCGGTTTTTGCCTCACCTGTGCCTCCAATGGAGGCTCTGACATATTTGTCTTCAACATATATTTTTATTGGGCTGAGTCCTTCCTTGTAGTATGCGCCAACCGGGCAGAGAATAATAAATGCCAGATATTCCTTTGCTGGCCTCACTCCAAGATGGGGCTCTGTGGCGAACATCGTTGGCCTGATGTAAAGTGAGGTTCCCCGATTTTTAGGTATCCAGTCCTGTTCCAGCAAAAGCAGTTTTTTCAGGCCTTCCATGAAGATGTCAATATCCAGTTCAGGCATGCACATTCTTGTGGCGGACCTGTTAAATCTTCTGGCATTGTCCTCGGGTCTGAAAAGATAAATACTTCCGTCATCGGCTTTATATGCCTTTAAACCTTCAAATATTTCCTGTCCATAGTGGATGGACATTGCGGCAGGATCAATACTGAAATTTCCATAGGGCACTATGCGGGGATCAAACCATCCCTTACCATCCCTGTAATCCACAACAAACATGTGGTCAGTAAAAATATTTCCAAAAACCAGGTTTGCTTCGTCCCCCGGTTTCTTTTTTTGTTTATCCGGTTCTGCCTTTATGATTGTGATTTCCATTTTAAAATAATCTCCTTTGTCCATACTGATATTCCCTGGAATTACCTGATATTCCATACAGGTTATATCCATGGAATCTGGATTAATTAACACAGGGGAAAAAGAAAGGCAATATGCATATTTCCTCTCTATCTCTTCCGGAGTAAATGATATTTTTCTGGAAAAAGTGGTGCAGTAAAAATAATAAAGGCCGCATGTTTTTATAAAAATACGCGGCCTTTATTTTATTGGTATAGGGGCTTAATACTATTTATATGAGTAAGTAAAACCGCCGTATATGCTTCTACCTCCCCTCGGGAGGGCATAACTCTCAAAGTAGTTTTCATCAAAAAGATTATCTGCTCCGGCAAAAATCTTTAGTGCCTTTGAGAAGAATTTCTTTTCTACCTTTAGGTTGATGATCGTGTAATCCGGCAGTTTACCCTTAAGTGTGTTGTCATTGTTATAATAGTACTGATTTTCAATACGCTCAATGCTGGCATAGGCTGAAATATCGTATACAAAATCATATACGCCCTGAAGAGCGAGCTTATGCTCGGGATTATATTGAACCTGGTCAACAAGTGTGCCTGTCGATTTGTCTTTTGCATCCATGTATGTGTACGCCAGGCTCATGTTCAGATTTTCAACTGATCTGTTTTTTGCCATGATTTCAATCCCCTGGAACTTATATTTTTCACTGTTCCGATTTATACCGTCAGCATCTTTAGAGATATAGTTTTTAACATCTCTTCTGAACCCGGTTACGGAGAAAGCCGTATCAATCTGAACCATGTTTTGCTCAAAACCAAGTTCATAGTTCTTTGATTTTTCGTAGTCCAGATCCGGATTTCCTTCTCCAATACCGTAAAGCTGTGTAACAGACGGGAATCTGACTTTATCTGCAAAGGATGCCTTGATTCTGCAATTTTTCGAAAAGTCATAGTTGAAACCAACCAGATAATTACCTGTTTTATCATCCAGGCCGCCTTCTTTTTTAAACCATGAGTAACCGTAACCGGCTACAAACCCAAGATTTGTAACAGTCTGTACTTCATACTCAGCTGCTACTGTATGTGTAGTTATTTCATGGCTTTCACCAAAGTATGTTGTATCGTTCCTGCCCACTTCCCATCCTGAACTGTCGAAATCTTCTTCCTTTGTCCCGAGAGTAAAAGATACTTTCCCTAAACTCTCAAGGAGGTACTGTGTCTGAAGGTTTGCGCCGCGGATTTCTGTTTTTTCCTTTGCTCTATAGGAGTTTCTTGCTGTTTGTGTTGTATAGGTATCATCATCATACCCGTTTTTCAATTCCTCAAGATCGTTCATGAATGCCCAACCTCTGAAGCTTAAACGGCTATCAAAATCATAACTTCCTGAAAGGCTCATGCTTAAGCCGTCCTGGTCGTCCACTCTTTCGTACTTGGGGCTTTTTCCAAAAGGATCATCCCTGTCAAGGGTGATCGGCGGAACACCGCGTTCTCCCGTGATTTTGTTGATAATAAGTCCTACCTGGCTTTTATCGTTGGGTGTTAACGTCAGGTTGCCGAAAAAATTCTTAAGTTCCCGGTCACTGTTATTTCTTGTTCCGCCATCTTCGTAGTCTGTTGGGGTGAAATCATCTGATAGTCTGTATCCGTCACTGTCATAATCACTGGC
>JASFHE010000147.1:0-11486 GCA_050123415.1 Desulfobacteraceae bacterium
AAAAATAAGGTACCGCCTTGACGGGATACTCTACGACATGATCTCGCCGCAAAAACAGATACAGTCTGCACTCATATCACGTATTAAGGTTATGGCAGATATGAATATTGCGGAGAAAAGGCTGCCCCAGGACGGCCGTATTGAGATCAGGATAGGTGATAAAAATATTGACATAAGGGTATCAACCATCCCGACCGCCTTCGGTGAGAGAGTAGTTTTAAGACTTCTTGATAAAACAAAGATATTTATCAGCATATCCGACCTGGGCATGCCTGCTGAAAGGCTTAATGAATTCAACGAGCTTATTAACGCGGCACACGGCATTTTTCTCGTCACAGGCCCGACCGGAAGCGGAAAAACAACAACACTCTATGGAGCACTCTCCACAATCAACAGCACGGACAAAAATATTATTACTATTGAAGACCCGATCGAATACCAGCTTGAGGGTGTGGGCCAGATTCAGGTAAACCCTAAAATTGATCTCACATTCGCGCGGGGCTTACGCTCCATTGTAAGACAGGACCCTGACGTTATCCTTGTTGGCGAGATACGTGACCTGGAAACCGCCGAGATTGCCATTCAATCGGCCCTTACAGGTCACCTGGTATTTTCCACTCTACATACGAACGATTCGGCAAGCGCGGTGACAAGACTTATTGATATGGGTATTGAACCATTTCTTGTAACCTCATCGGTTATTGCCATCCTTGCCCAGAGGCTGGTTCGTGTCATCTGCCCAAAATGCAAGGAAGAGTATCAACCGGATGAACAATCACTGCTGAAAGTAGGCATAACCCCTAAAATGCTGAAGGGTAGAAGAATATTCAGGGGCACAGGTTGTCCGGCTTGCCTGAATACAGGGTACTCAGGCAGAACAGGAATTTTTGAGATCCTGATTGTAAACGAAGCAATTCAGAATCTGATATTAAAAACGTCCGATTCCAATGCAATTAAACAGAAAGCAATTGAAAACGGCATGGTTACATTAAGGCAAAACGGTGCGCAAAAGGTTCTTGCCGGTATTACCACCATTGAAGAGGTATTCAGGGTTACATACCAGTAACATCTCTTTTGGGCATTACAAAAATAATATTCGGATCATCATTACTGACCCTTATATTTTAGACTGATAAAAATTAACATTAAAATTGCATTAATATTAATATATCTTTAAAGTTAATTCAGGTTATATTTATAACTTGTATTTTTGTCTAATAAATGCTATTTATTTAAAGAATTTAAATAATGTTAAATTTAGTCAGGGATGATTAACAAGGGTAAATTATCATGAAAGTGCAATGTCCCGGATGTAATGCAAAATATAATCTGGATACTTCCAAGCTCCCGGCAATTCCTGAAAAAGGAATAACAGTAACATGCCCGAAGTGTAAGCAGAAATTCCCTCTAGTCATAAAGCCGCAAGAAGGCAAAGCAGATACCGGCAATGAAAAGAAGGATATTATTATTCCATGTCCCGACTGCGGTCACGTCAATATATCATCCCCAAAATGTCTTGGTTGTGGAAAGGTTTTTTCCAAAGAAGAGCTGGAAAAACTAAAAATATCCATCGGCGGTTAATCTTAGCCAAAAATCTTCCGTAACATTTTTTCTCAGTTTAGCTATAAACGGGCAACTCTTCATGAACAAGTCAAAAAATTGACGATCTATCTGTTTCCATTACATTTTTAATATTTATTCAGCGTTTATACACACTCTGCCACAAATAACCACCTTATTTTACTGACTATTTCCTGCCCATTCATTTCTGGCATGATTTCTGCTTACTATTTGACTAATACAAATATTATTTTCTAGAGGGTCAATAAATTTATCAGCAGGAAAATCAAAATGTCGGAAGTGCAAAAAGATATCTTAATAGTCGACGATGAGGAGCAGATGCGTCTTGCCCTGAGACGGATGCTTGAAAGAGAAGGATATTCTGTTAGAGAGGCGGAGAATGGTGATAAAGCTATCCGTATTCATAGAGAAAAACAGGCCGACCTGATAATAACAGACATAATAATGCCTGATAAGGAAGGGCTTGGCACTATTGTCGAATTAAAAAGTGAATTTCCCTACACAAAAATATTTGCCATGTCCGGGGGCGGAAAAAACTCTCCGGAGCAATACCTGCGTATGGCTAACGGTTTGGGCGTTGACAAGGTATTTATCAAGCCCTTTAACAGAGAAGATATTCTATCGGCAGTAGCAGAAGTATTGGGATAGAATTAACGGATTATCCTCCCACATAAGCCTGGTCTATGCTTTTCATGTAAGATTCAATTCCACCTGTAATACCTTCAGACAGTACTTCTTTATAACTTTCGCTTAAAAGTCTGGTTCTTTCTGTACCGTTTGTTATGAAACCTGTCTCAATCAATATTGCGGGCATTTCAGCGCCAACAAGCACATAAAAGGGGGCCTGTTTCACACCAAGATTCTTGTATGGCTTATATTTCTTTTTAACATCGCCTATCATTCCATTTTGCACCATCTGTGCTAGCTTGCTCGACTCACTTATTTTTGTAGTCAACATCAGATCTTTAAGGATTGACTGCAGGTCACTGATATTTTTTTCAGATGTTGCGTTTTCCCTTGCAGCTACTATAACAGCCTGTTGATCAGTCGCCATATTAAGAAAGTATGTTTCAATTCCGTAAATATTACTTTGTTTATGGGCATTAACGTGGAGAGAAATGAAAAGATCCGCGTTTTTTGAAGTTGCAAATGCAGTTCTTTCATCCAGAGGCATAAACACATCAGTCGTTCTCGTCAGAAGAACTTCACATCCCAGCTTTTTTTCAATTTTTACTTTTAATATTTTTGCCAGAGAAAGTGTTATGTCTTTCTCTTTTATCCCGCCTTTAAATAGACAGCCCGGGTCCCTTCCTCCATGTCCCGGGTCAATAACTATTCTTTTTACAGTCAGACCCAATTGTCTGGCAAGAGATATCGTCTTATCAGGGTTCTTTGGTTTCTGAACACTTCCACCTGCAGGCCCTGTTTTTTTCTTCACGTTATTTTTACCTGCCGTGTTTTTACTGCCATGAACATCTACCACTATCCTGAAAGGATCATGAAGACGAAATGTCCTGTAACGGCTGATATTATCAATATCCAGAACAACTCTTACCGTATCCTGATTATACTGTCCGGCCCTTGCGGCCCATAAAAGTCCGTCCTTTATTGGAATAGAGCTTTCAATTTCCTTTCCAATCTTTGTATTTTTTAAGTCAAGGTATAGCCTTCTGGGCTTCTTAAGTTTCGAGTCTACTTTTAAAAGGTGATCAGTGTATTCAGTCGGCTTATCAAGATCGATAACTACCCTGGTGTAGGTAGATGTTGACAGTTTACGTATATCCACAACCGTTGCAAAACTATCCGCTGACGGAGCATTTTCAACACCCGGTGCTTCTTCCTTTTTTTCACCCAATAGATTTGACAGTTTATCCATCATTTCCGCGGCCTTTGGGCGCATATCTCCAGTGGGATATTTGATATCCACCTTAAGGAACTCTACATAGGCCTGGGTCATATCCTTTTTATGGGAATAATAAATATTCCCCATTCGATACTGTGCATCATCCGCAAGCCTGTGTTCAGGATAGTCCCGGGTGACTTTGTCATACAGTTCCAATGCTGTGTTAACGTCATTTTCATTGCCTGAATACTTATTTAGCTTGAGAAACATTCCGGCGGCCCGGAACATTGCCCACGGAGCTTCTTTACTTTTGGGATATTTTTTATAAATCTTTTCATACAGGACAATAGAATTCATCCAGTTATGCCTGTACTTCATCCGCTTTGCTGACTTGTACAACGATTTCCTGCTGTTATCGGCCTGATTTAACAGCCTGGCAGTAGAGGTGCCCGCGCCACATTCTATTGCCGGAGATATGGATATCAAGCAGAAAGAGATGATAAAAAATACTAATGAATTTAACCTGCGACATACAAGTACCGTCATGATAAACCATCCACATATTTTTTTAATTTGTCCAGTTCTATCAATGCATCAAGGGGCGTCATTCCCGAGATATCGATATCTTTGATCCACCTTTCAATCCGGCTTTCTGAATTACCGAAAAGGTTAAGCTGGACACTCTCATCTCCACTGTCAATTACACTCGACCTTGCGAGTCTGGGTCTTCCAAGGTCGTCAATATCTTCATTCTCCAGATTATTAAGGATTTCCTTTGCGCGCTCAATAACCTTTTCAGGAATGCCGGCAATCCTGGCGACCTGTATGCCGTAGCTTCTACTCGTGCTTCCCGGCAACATCTTTCTTAAAAAAATAATCTGGTCTTTCCATTCCTTGACCGCGACATTAAAATTCTTGACCCTTGACTTGGCTGACAGAAGTTCGGTCAGTTCATGATAATGGGTGGCAAAAATAGTCCTCACACCTTTGTTGTCCATATCATGAAGGGCTTCGGCCACAGCCCAGGCAATACTCAGGCCATCGTAGGTGCTGGTCCCCCGCCCTATTTCATCCAGTATTACAAGGCTCTTTGGGGTAGCATGGCGAAGGATATTAGCAGTTTCATCCATCTCAACCATGAATGTACTCTGTCCCCTTGTCAGGTCATCGGATGCCCCAATGCGTGTAAATATCCTGTCAACAATACCTATTACCGCCCTTGAGGCGGGGACAAAGCCTCCCATCTGCGCCATTAATACCGTGAGAGCGGTTTGCCTGAGTATTGTGGATTTACCGGCCATGTTAGGGCCGGTAATTATCATAACCTGCTGCTCAGAGTCATCCAGGTAGATATCATTGGGAACAAAATCCTCATCTCTTACGGTCTGTTCAATTACCGGATGTCTGCCGTCCACTATATTGATAATGCCCTCTTCATTCACCTCAGGACACACATAACCATAAAGCTCGGCGACTTCCGCCAAACCCGCCAGGGCGTCAACTGCTCCGATCTTTGCCGCAGTCTCCTTGATTCGGCGGTTCTCAAGGGCGATCTTTGAGCGGATACTTTCAAAGATGCTGAACTCAAGCTCAATACGTTTTTCTTCAGCGCCTATAACCTTGTCTTCATGCTCCTTGAGTGATTCGGTTATATATCTTTCACAATTCACCAGTGTCTGCTTCCTGATGTAATCATCCGGCACAAGATGAATATTGGATTTTGTTATCTCTATAAAATATCCGAATACCTTATTGTACCCAATCTTTAACTTGGGAATACCTGTCCTTTCCTGTTCTTTTCTTGCAAGCTCATTTATCCATTTTTTTCCATGCCTGGTAATTGATATCAATTCATCAAGCTCTTCGTTGTAACCTTCTCTTATAAGGCCGCCTTCTCTCAATGAAACAGGCGGCTCATCACATATTGCCTCTTCGATTATTTCGGCAACATCCTGCAGGGTATCCAGATTTTCTGCAAGATCGGACAGCAGCTCACTTGTGGAATTAATCAGGCGGTCTTTTATTGAAGGAAGTTTCATGACAGATGTCTTAAGCGCCACCAGGTCACGGGCATTTGCACGACCAAGGGAGACCTTGCCATTCAGCCTTTCAAGATCATATATTCCGTCAAGCTGCTCCCTTATATCTTCGCGGAATATCGCATCATCCCGAAAATTTGCTACTGCTGCGAGCCTTAGTTTAATTTTTCCCAGATCTACAAGGGGGTACCCTATCCATCTTTTTAAGAGTCTGCTGCCCATGGGAGTGACTGTCTTTTCCAGGATTTTAAAGAGAGAACCCTTGGATGATCTCCTGCGCATTGTCTCAAACAGTTCGAGACTGAGGGTAGTTGCTTCATCCAGGAACATGTAGTCACCCAGATGGTAGGTTGTTATTTCTTTTATATGATCGGGATTGCCCTTCTGGGTTTCCCTGAGGTACTGGGCAATTGCTCCTGCAGCAGCTATTCCCTCTTTCATAGTCTCACAACCGAAACCTGCAAGGGATTTTACGCCAAGCTGTTCCTTGAGGACAAACTCTGCCCTGTTCCTGTCATATTCAGTGTTCTTAAGTACTTCAATCCTGTACCTGGCAAGGTCCCTGTTTTCAAGCAGCTTATCATCATCATAAAGGAGCAGTTCGGCCGGTTCTATTCTTCCCAGTTCATCAAACAACTCACGCCATTCCCTTACTTCTGTTACACGAAAATCTCCGGTGGACAGATCAACATGGGCAAGCCCGTACAGGCCGTCACCTGAAACAACAGCTGCCATATAAAGATTGCGATCACTCTCGATATCCAGTTCTTCCACAACCGAACCCGGAGTGATTACACGCACGACATCTCTTTTTACAATTCCCTTGCTTTTTTTAGGGTCTTCAACCTGCTCACAGACAGCAACCTTGCATCCGTTTTCTATGAGTTTTGCCACATAGGATTTTGATGAATGGTGGGGCACTCCGCACATGGGGATCCTGCTGCCATTGTATGATCCTCTTGAGGTGAGTGTAATGCCGAGTATTTTTGATGCCTTTTCAGCATCATCAAAAAACATCTCATAAAAATCTCCCATCCTGTAAAATAAAATAGTATCAGGATAGGAATTTTTGATATCAAGAAACTGCCTGAGCATGGGTGTCATTTCGCTCATGGCTCTTCCCCGTCAGTATACTCAAAGGACTCATTAAGAAACAACTCAGGTTTTGAAACAGTCTTGATATCTTTAAGACGGTTATCAATCAGGGATATAGTATCCCATTTTTTACATTGAGGGCATTGCCACTGAAGATCACCGGGTTGAAACCCGCAGTTGATACACTGGAATTCGGGATAGCGAATATTTAACCGGGATAGCAGGTCCCTGTATTCATTTAATGCTTCGTCAGACCGGCCTCTTTCGAGCAGTATTTCCCCCATGAACCGCCTGGCCTCCCAGAAGGAAGGATCAAGCTCAAGGGCTTTTTTCAGTTCCTCAAGGGCCTCTTCATATTTTTCTTCTTTATACATGTATCGCGCAAGGGCAAGGTGAGTAAACGTATCGGAATTAAACCGGGCGCACTCCTTAAGGAAATTCTCAATCTGTTTTACATCCTTTAATTTATTATAAACGCCTTCAAGTCGTCTGTAGGCAAGAAAAGTCAGTTGAGGCGAAATATTAACGATATGCCGCCATGTTGACATGGCCTGCTTAAAATCACCTGTCGCAAGGAAAAGGTCTCCCAGATGCAGATAGGCATCTATACACTGTTTATTGATTGAAATTGCCTTTTTCAATGCTGATCTGGCCCTTGCGATATCTCCACTTTCAAACAGGACCTTTCCTGCTTCTGTCTTGTGATGGGCAAGAATATTACTGTGATCGCCCTTTGAAAGCTTTGTGATTTTTTGTCTTGTGGCAAAGGCATTTTCCCAGTCTTTCATCTCTTCATAGATTTTTTCAACCTCCTGCAGTGTGGATAAATTCGAAGGTTGTTTTTGCAGGACTTTTAGAAACGATTCAAGGGCACGGTCAAGAAAACCTCCTTTTTTATAATCAAGACCAAGATCATACAAGGCCCTGAGTTTTGTTTCTTCATCTATATTCGGTCTGAGGATAATGGTTTTTCGGATATGAATTGCCCTGTCAATATCTCCCTTTGACCTGTACAGATTTCCAAGCGTAACATATGTCTCGATTGTATCCGAATTAACCTGTACAGATTTTGCAAACTCTTCTATCGCGAGATCAGGGTCATCAGAAAGAAGGTACTGTATACCTTTGAAAAAGGCGTTATCACCTTTATCAATAACCGGATTTCTTTTCCTGCTGTATTTTGCCCTGAAATACCTTCCGATCAAAAACCCGCATATCAGGGCTATAATAAGACCAAATCCGTACTGTTGAAAATCAGGATCAGCAATGTACTGCCAGACCTGTCCAAACATTTTTTATCCCCGTTTATGTCAATTCTATATCATTCTCATGCACGCCGGGAGTCACATTCTCCGAAATAATTGGTAAATTCCTTAATGAATTAAGCTCTTTATCTTTTTCTTTGGACTCATTATTCAATCTTTTAATCTGTTTTCTCAATTGAATTCTTTCAAGCAGATCATAGACCCATATAATTATCACGCCCAGTAGAAAGGATATGGTAGATATTAAATATATGCTTAACTCGGGAGTTTCATACTGGCCAAGAAGAATATTGGCCTTTAAAACGACTTTTGTATTGAATGCTTCATGGTTTTGTACAAGAAGAATAAAAACCACCAACATAATTAAAACTAAAAAAAGATATTTAATATGTTTCATACTGAGTTCTCCCTCCTATTCAGGCGATAAATACACAACAATATATTCATAGTTAACTCATTTAATTAAAAACACATCTGGTTTTTTTTCAAAATTTTTCAAAATAGGGTTTCAGTTTTTTATAGGTCTCCCGGATATGCTCGGGAATTAAACGTACTTCGCCAAGGACAGTCATAAAGTTCGAATCACCATTCCATCTTGGCACTATATGAAAATGCATATGCTCCTCAATCCCTGCTCCGGCGACCTTTCCCAGGTTAAGGCCGACGTTAAATCCATCGGGGTTGAATGCCTTTTTTAAAACTTCAATGGAATTATTGACCACTGTAATAAGATCAAGGCGTTCTTCATCTTCAAGCATATCAAGACCAAAACAATGCTTTACAGGACAAACAAGCAAATGGCCGTTAGCATAAGGATACTTATTCATAATGACCATCGTTTTTTTATCGACATGCAATATCAGACGCTCTTCATCATTTTCCCTGTTATCACCGGCACAAAAGATACATCCAGGCTGTTTCTCATTCGATAAAATATATTCCATTCGCCAGGGAGTCCAGAGTACTTCCATTGATTCCTCCATTGCAGTATTTTGACCGATATTACAAAATATAGAAATTCTAAAGAGATTATAGCAATATTATGAAAAAGACAAGTTGTAATCCATTATGTATAAATGGTTTGACTGGCATTTATTTTTTTTGTATTTCCAGTTCTATTACCGGGAATTTACATGAGGAACTGATATGCCGATATACGAATTTTACTGTAAAAAATGCCACATGATATTCAATTTCTTTTCGAGCTCTGTTAATACTGACAAAACTCCAACCTGTCCTAAATGTAATAAGACAAAACTGGAAAGGCAGATGTCAAAATTTACCACCCTGAAGCATAAAGGCGATGAACCGGATGACATGCCGATGCCGGATATGGATGAAGCAAAGCTCGAACAGGCCATGAATATGCTGGCAAAGGAAGCGGAAAATATTAACGAGGATGATCCGAAGCAGGCGGCTAACCTGATGAGAAAACTGTCAGACATGACCGGCCTCAACATGGGGCCAGGTATGGAAGAGGCCCTGGCGCGTATGGAAGCTGGAGAAGATCCTGAACAGATAGAAGCGAAAATGGGAGACCTTCTTGAAGGGGAAGATCCTTTCAGCTTCAAGGAAAAAACATTTAAACTGCTCAGGGAGCGGCCTCCAAAAATAGATGAGGAATTGTATTACCTATAGATATAGAGTGATTAAACAATATTACAAGGAGGACATCATGAAAATAAAATGGAATGGTCATGCAAGCTATACAATAACCTCTGCCGACGGAACAGTTCTTGTTACCGACCCGTATGATCCAAACGGATATGAGGGAGCAATGCAATATGCAGAGGTGACTGACAGGGCAGACGCAGCTGTTGTGAGTCACGATCATGCGGATCACAATTATGTAGCGGGTCTTACAGGTAATCCTCAGATAATGAAAGGATCAGGCAATATTAAGGATATTGAAATAAAAGGTATTGAGACCTTTCATGATGAATCAGGAGGATCGGAACGTGGTAAAAATGTGGTTTTCATTATCAATATTGACGATATGAGGGTCTGTTTTTGCGGCGACCTGGGACACCAGCTTTCTGATAAACAGATTAATATCGCCGGAAAAATCGATATACTTCTGGTCCCTGTCGGTGGTTTTTTTACCCTTGATGCTGAGGGCGCCGCACAATTGGTCGGAACTCTCAAACCCAAAATTGTTATTCCAATGCACTACAAGACTTCAAAATGCGGATTTCCGATCAGTGATGTTGAACCTTTTCTTGCTCTTATGAAGGATGTTAAAAAACCGAATACTGTTGAGATTGAAATTTACGCTGACCAATTACCCGAAACAGGACCTGAAACATGGGTATTGAATCACGCGTGTTGACGACTGCTTAATACCATGCGATCCATAAAATATGTGGACCGCATGGTATTAAGTTTATAACGCCTTTAATTCTACCTCCCCCCAGGCTGTCATCTCATCGTCCATTATAGCTACCCCGCCAAGTACGCCATCAATAGCATCTGCCTCTTCAGAGATTCTCCTGAGATCTTTTTTGGTTTTTATTCTGTTTCCAAGTGCAGTGGCCGCAGCGTCAGCAAGAAGAGCGGAGCGGGAAATAATACACACAACATCAGAGTTACCCATGCTTAAAGAATGCCCTATCCTGCCTGATGATGAACAGACACCTAGGGGCATCATTTTTTCAGGAATAACAATCCCTACCCTGTCGCTCAGAGGTGATGTCCCGGCAAAGATGGATACGGTAACGTCCCTTGAGACCTTCATACAGATATCTCCGCCGTTTTCTATAATTACCTGGTCTGTTAGCCCATCAAGTCCCTTGGCGACGTATTGAGCTATTGCACCGGCAACGGATGCCATCGGCCCTACACCTGCTTTCGCCGAGCATGAGATCATATCACGGACAATCGCAGGTGCGTAGAGATCATCGGGATAAGGCTCAAGCGCGGTAAGAAAATCAGGATGCGTCCCGGTATAGCTTTCGATCTTATATCTGAGATCATGGACTATATCCTCTGTTTCTTTTTTCAAATCATTATCAGCACTTACCCATAAATCGGTTTCTTTGATACTGACATGAAAGGTTTTGAGGTCACTTGTTTTTATTCTATTTCGGTAATTACGCTCTGTATATTCCATTGTTATTTATTTTTTTAACAGGCATGTGTTTGCAATATTCAGGGCTTTCTTCTTTAATTCAAGACCAAACCGGTTTCCATTCTGAATAGCATCTTCGATGGCAGACATGGCATCAAAATAAAGCTTCCATGCGCGTCTTTCATTTTGGTATTGTACCCTTAGCCTATTTTCTTCACCGGCAGTGAACTCAATGGCTGCCGAAATTCTTTTTGCACCCGAACAGATGAACTCAAGTGTTTCGTCTGTTTTTCCTTCATCAATCAGGGACATTGCCTTGAGTGCAAACCGCAAATAGACAACAGTTTTTGGAATATAAGAGATAAAGCAGCCTGTGAAAGGATCTACAAGGTCCTTTACCTGTTTTAAATCTTCCGAGATGATCCTTCCATAGGCAGAAAAATAAAGGATGCGTATGTAATCACCTATCAGCTTTGAAACATGGGCCGATTTGATTGCCTCCTGGGCAAAGGATTCCTTGTCATGTCTCATTATGAGCCCATCCTTGTGCACATAGGCAAGGCGTTCTCCCCTGTTAAATAAAGTTGACAGGATAT